>NZ_JBEZLP010000005.1:0-217717 GCF_040652195.1 Streptomyces sp. NPDC048278 | reverse complement strand
GTTGGCGGAGCGAAGGGTCGCTTTGCCTGTCGATCGGGCTTGGGTGCGGGGCCCCGTAAGGGGCGCGGGGAACTGCGCGACGAGCCGCGACGGTGTTGCGGACGGGTGGCGGTCTGGGGTGGCACATTCTGCGCCGTGGGGGCGGCGGTCACCGGGTGGGTGCGGGTTGCGCGGGGCTGGTCGCGCAGCTCCCCGCGCCCCTGACGGGGCGGGCGCTCGCGTGGGGAGAGGCCTGCCGCGGCGTTGGGGCCGGGCCCTCCCTGCGGGGGGTGTCAGCCTGTGCGGCGCAGGGCCTCGGAGAGGCGGGCTGCCGCGTCGATGACGGCTTGGGCGTGCATGCGGCCGGGGTGGCGGGTCAGGCGCTCGATGGGGCCGGAGACGGAGACGGCGGCCACCACACGGTTGGAGGGGCCGCGGACCGGCGCCGACACCGACGCGACGCCCGGCTCCCGCTCGCCGATGGACTGGGCCCAGCCGCGGCGGCGGACACCCGAGAGGGCCGTCGCCGTGAAGCGGGCGCCCTGGAGTCCGCGGTGCAGCCGCTCCGGCTCCTCCCAGGCCATGAGGATCTGCGCCGAGGACCCGGCCTTCATCGTGAGGGTCGAGCCGACCGGGACCGTGTCCCGGAGACCGGACAGGCGTTCCGCGGCGGCTACGCAGATCCGCATGTCGCCCTGGCGGCGATAGAGCTGCGCGCTCTCTCCGGTGATGTCACGGAGGTGCGTCAGCACCGGGCCCGCCGTAGCGAGCAGGCGGTCCTCGCCGGCCGCCGCGGCCAGTTCCGCGAGTCGCGGGCCGAGAATGAAACGGCCCTGCATGTCGCGTGCCACCATGCGGTGGTGTTCCAGGGCCACGGCCAGCCGGTGGGCCGTGGGTCGTGCCAGTCCGGTGGCCCCGACCAGACCCGCGAGGGTGGCCGGACCGGACTCCAGGGCGCTCAGGACAAGGGCCGCCTTGTCCAGCACGCCGACGCCGCTACTGTTGTCCATGCAACGATACTCACGTCTCACTCTGTGAAACGCAAGTTCAATTTTCCGTGGAACGCGCCACCCTGGAATCACACAGTGGCCCGCAGACCAACGGGCCCGGCGGCGGACGCCCGGAACCACGACTTCAGGGGCCCGGAACACGGGCAGCCGCCTCCTCAAGATCTCTAGTTGGGCCGGTGCACGTCTGCCGGCCGGAGGGAAAGCGATGGGTAGGACACTCGCGGAGAAGGTCTGGGACGACCACGTCGTCCGGCGCGCCGAGGGCGAGCCCGACCTCCTCTTCATCGATCTGCACCTGCTGCACGAGGTGACCAGCCCGCAGGCCTTCGACGGACTGCGCCAGAACGGCCGCCCGGTGCGCCGCCTCGACCTCACCATCGCGACCGAGGACCACAACACCCCGACCCTCGACATCGACAAGCCCATCGCGGACCCCGTCTCCCGCGCCCAGCTGGAGACCCTGCGCAAGAACTGCGCCGAGTTCGGGGTGCGCCTGCACCCGCTGGGCGACGTCGAGCAGGGCGTCGTGCACGTCGTCGGCCCGCAGCTGGGCCTGACCCAGCCCGGCACGACCGTGGTCTGCGGCGACTCGCACACCTCCACGCACGGTGCCTTCGGCGCCCTCGCGTTCGGCATCGGCACCTCCCAGGTGGAGCACGTGCTGGCCACCCAGACGCTGCCGCTGGCCCGCCCCAGGACCATGGCCATCACGGTCGACGGCGAGCTGCCCGAGGGCGTCACCGCCAAGGACCTGATCCTGGCGATCATCGCGAAGATCGGCACCGGCGGCGGCCAGGGCTACATCCTGGAGTACCGCGGCTCCGCCATCGAGAAGCTCTCGATGGAGGCCCGGATGACCATCTGCAACATGTCGATCGAGGCCGGCGCCCGCGCGGGCATGATCGCCCCCGACGAGACCACCTTCGCCTACCTCAAGGGCCGCGCCCACGCGCCCGAGGGCGAGGACTGGGACGCCGCCGTCGCGTACTGGAAGACGCTGAAGACCGACGCGGACGCCGAATTCGACGCCGAGGTGCACATCGACGCCGCCGCGCTCTCGCCGTTCGTCACCTGGGGCACCAACCCGGGGCAGGGTGCGCCGCTTTCGGCCGACGTCCCCGACCCGGCTTCGTACGAAGACGCTTCGGAGCGCTTCGCCGCCGAAAAGGCCCTGGAGTACATGGGGTTGGAGGCCGGCCAGCCGCTGCGCTCGATCAACGTGGACACCGTCTTCGTAGGCTCCTGCACCAACGGCCGGATCGAGGACCTGCGCGCCGCCGCCGAGATCCTCCGGAGCCGCAAAGTCGCCGACGGCGTACGGATGCTGGTCGTCCCCGGCTCCGCCCGGGTCGGTCTGCAGGCCGTCTCCGAGGGCCTGGACGTCGTCTTCAAGGACGCCGGCGCCGAATGGCGGCACGCGGGCTGCTCGATGTGCCTCGGCATGAACCCCGACCAGCTGGCCCCCGGTGAGCGCTCCGCGTCCACCTCGAACCGCAACTTCGAGGGCCGGCAGGGCAAGGGCGGCCGTACCCACCTGGTGTCGCCGCAGGTCGCGGCGGCCACCGCCGTCCTGGGCCACCTGGCCTCGCCCGCCGACCTGTCCGACGCCGACGTTCGCACGCCCGCTGGAGTCTGATCAGCCATGGAAGCATTCACCACGCACACCGGCCGGGCCGTCCCGCTGCGCCGCTCCAACGTCGACACCGACCAGATCATCCCTGCTCACTGGCTCAAGAAGGTCACCAGGGACGGCTTCGAGGACGGGCTCTTCGAGGCCTGGCGCAAGGACGAGAACTTCATCCTCAACCGCCCCGAGCGGCGGGGGGCCACGGTTCTGGTCGCCGGACCCGACTTCGGCACCGGCTCCTCCCGTGAGCACGCCGTCTGGGCGCTGCAGAACTACGGCTTCAAGACCGTGATCTCCTCCCGCTTCGCCGACATCTTCCGCGGCAACTCGCTGAAGAACGGCCTGCTCACGGTGGTCCTGGACCAGAAGATCGTGGAAGCGCTGCAGGAGCTCACCGAGAACGACCCCGAGGCCGAGATCACCGTCGACCTGGAGAACCGCGAGGTGCGCGCCGAGGGCGTCACCGCCTCCTTCGACCTGGACGAGAACTCCCGCTGGCGGCTGCTGAACGGCCTGGACGACATCTCCATCACCCTCCAGAGCGAGCCCGACATCGCGGCCTACGAGGCCAAGCGGCCGTCGTACAAGCCGCGGACGCTCCAGGTCTGAGCCGAAGCCGCTTCGGCGTGAACCCGCACATCTGAATACGGCTGGTTTCAGCCACCGCAACACCCCGCCTGTACCCCCGATCGCCACGATTGGGGGTACAGCCATGTCTGCACCCGAACGGGCGCTCGCGTTGTCGCAGGTCTTGCCAACTTCCCACGTTAGGGCGGATGTTGTCGGGGTAAGTGAGTGCTGTGTCCGTGGCTTCCGCAAGTGCCTGGAAGGCCATTCGAGGCGCCAGTTGCACCCTGCGCAGGCGACAACTCGCCCCAGATGGCACAATCTGTGCATGGAACACGACGGCCAACTCCAGCTCTATGCGGCAGTCGCGGACCAACTCAAGGAAGCGCACACAAAAGTGCGTGCACTGCAAGTCCCGGAGGGCGTACGGATGGCGCTGACCCGGAAGCTGCTGGTCATTACGGCCGCGGCCAAACACGACGTCGCCGACGCGGCACGGCGGCTCGAACGGTTCAACGCGGACCTCGACGCGGGTCGAATCCCCGAAGAGGACCGCTGACCGGACCGTACGAGCCGGCCGAGTCCGTTGCGGCACAAGGGTGATAAGCCCGTTTCGTGTTTGATTTGCGGTATATATCTGCCTAACGTGCGAAAAAGCTTGAACACATTCGTTCTGGCGATGTCTCCGAAGGGGAAGACGTGAACAAGGCGCAGCTCGTAGAAGCGATTGCCGACAAGATGGGCGGCCGTCAGCAGGCCGCCGAGGCTGTCGACCATGTCCTGGACGCCATCGTCCGCGCGGTCGTCGCAGGTGAGCGGGTCTCGGTCACCGGCTTCGGGTCCTTCGAGAAGGTGGACCGCCCCGCCCGCTACGCCCGCAACCCGCAGACGGGCGAGCGGGTTCGGGTCAAGAAGACCTCCGTGCCGCGCTTCCGTGCCGGCCAGGGCTTCAAGGACCTGGTGAGCGGCTCCAAGAAGCTGCCGCGCGGCGGTGAGGTCGCGGTCAAGAAGGCGCCCAAGGGCAGCCTGACCGGCGGCGCTTCGGCGACGGTGAAGAAGGCGGCGGCGAAGAAGACCACCACCGCCAAGAAGGCGACGGCGGCGGCGAAGAAGACCACCGCGAAGAAGACGGTGGCCAAGAAGACCACGGCCGCTGCCGCGAAGAAGACCACGGCGACCGCGAAGAAGACCACCGCCAAGAAGACCACGGCGACGGCGAAGAAGACGGCCGCGAAGAAGGCGCCGGCCAAGAAGGTCACCGCCAAGAAGGCGCCGGCCAAGAAGTCGGCGGCGCGCAAGGCTGTCGCCAAGAAGGCCGCGGCTCGCTGAGCCGGGGCCCGCTTCAGGGCAGGGTTGGGACACTCACGCGACGGGCCGGATTCCCTTGGGGAGTCCGGCCCGCGGTGTGTTCGGTGACCGAGTTGCGTTGGGTTTCGGGTGCGGCGCGGTGGGGGCTTGTCGCGCAGTTCCCCGCGCCCCCGGTTTGCTACGCCTCAGAACGTCTGCAAGGTGACCAGAGTGACGCGGAGGTCGGCTCCGGCCCCCTCCGTTTCAATGCGCACCCGTTGTCCCGGCCGCAGCAGCCGCAAGCCGCCCGCCTCGAAGGCCGGGCCGTCGAACGGCACCGGAGTGCCGTCGTCCAGGAGTACCTGGCCGCTGCGGGTCTCGGGGTCGTACGTGTATGCGGTCGCCTGCATGAGCGCAGCCTACTGGTCCGGGATCAGCAGGCGCGCCGCCACCGCGGCGGTGCGGGGGCCGACGCCCAGGGCGAGGGCCGCGCGCAGGTCGGCGCCGGTGTCCACGTCCTGGCGTACCGAATCCACGCCCACCAGGCGCAGTTCCGCGGCGCCCGAGGCGGTGTGCCGGGCGCGGGAATCCGGGCCGAATGCGGGCGCCAATTCCTGGCCGGGGACCGCCGCCAGCAGGGTCGTGCCGATTGCCGCGGCGTCCGGGAGAAAAGCGCGCGGGAATTCGGCGGCGGCGTCCAGCACCCGGGCCAATTCCAGCGGGCGGACGGCCGGGAGATCGGCGTTCAGGGCCGCCACGGGGCTTTCCGGTCGCGATGCCCGGACGGCCGCCGCCCCGTGCCGCAGCGCCGCGTTCAGGCCGCTGCCCGGCGTGTCCGGGACGATGCGCGCACCCAGCGCCGACAGCTCGCGCCCGGCCAGCGTGTCGTCCGTGACGACCGCCACATCCTTCACCGACTGGCAGGCCAGGGCCGCCGCCACCGTGTCCTGGGCGAAGGCGAGGGCCAGTGACGGACGCACACCGTCCGCCGCGGTGTCCGCGAGCCTGCTCTTGGCACGGGCCAGAGGTTTGAGCGGGATGACCAAGGTCCACTGCACAGTCGTACCGTCCCTCCCTTGTTGCCTCATTGTCACCCGGGCCCACGGGGTGGCCGCGACACCGAGGCGTACGGTGTTCTCGACAGGCCGGCGGGCCGGGGCCACACTTCTTCCCGATCCCAGGCCGGGAAGAAGTCCTAGAGGAAGGTGTCCGCGTGCCCCGCCGGAGAATCGGCTTCTGGTACCGCTTCGCTGCGGTGCTCTGCAAACCTCCGCTGGTGGTTCTGATCAAGCGGGACTGGCGTGGAATGGAGAACATTCCGGCCGAGGGCGGTTTTATCACCGCGGTGAACCACAATTCCCACATCGACCCCTTCGCCTACGCCCACTATCAGTACAACACCGGCCGTGTTCCGCGATTCCTCGCGAAGAGCGGGCTTTTCAAGAAGGGATTCGTCGGCGCCGCCATGCGGGGCACCGGCCAGATCCCCGTCTACCGCGAGTCCACCGACGCGCTCAGCGCCTTCCGGGCCGCGATCGACGCCGTGGAACGCGGCGAGTGCGTCGCCTTCTACCCAGAGGGAACGATCACCCGCGACCCCGACCAGTGGCCCATGGCCGCCAAGACCGGTGCCGCCAGGGTCGCGCTGCAGACCAAGTGCCCGGTGATCCCGGTCGCCCAGTGGGGCGCCAACGAACTCCTCCCGCCGTACGCGAAGAAGCCCGACCTGCTGCCCCGCAAGACGCACCACGTCCTCGCGGGCCCGCCCGTCGACCTCACGCGCTTCTACGGCAAGGAGATGACCCAGGACGTCCTCAAGGAGGCGACCGAGGTCATCATGGCGGCCATCACCCGCCAGCTGGAGGAGATCCGCGGCGAGAAGGCTCCCGAGACCCCCTACGATCCTCGCCAGGTGCGGATCGAGCAGCGGCGCCGCACGCGCGCGCAGAGCGGTCCGGAAGAGGAGAGCGGCAAGTGAGCAAGCCTGCCAAGGCGGCGGTCTTCAGCGCGGGTTCGTGGGGTACGGCCTTCGGGATGGTGCTCGCCGACGCGGGGTGCGACGTCACCCTGTGGGGGCGGCGGGCGGAGGTGGTGGAGGCGATCAACTCCGGCCGCACCAACCCGGACTACCTGCCCGGTGTGGAACTCCCCGGGAACCTGCGGGCCACCACCGACCCCGCCGAGGCCGCCGCCGGAGCCGACTTCACGTTCCTGTCGGTGCCGTCCCAGACCATGCGGGCCAACCTCGCCGAGTGGACGCCGCTGCTCGCCCCCGAGACGGTCCTGGTGTCCCTCATGAAGGGGGTCGAACTCGGCACCGCCATGCGGATGAGCGAGGTCATCGAGGACGTCACCAAGGTCGGCGCGGACCGGATCGCCGTTGTCACCGGCCCCAACCTCGCCCGCGAGATCGCGGCCCGGATGCCGGCCGCCGCCGTGGTCGCCTGCACCGACGAGACGGTCGCCCGGCGGCTGCAGGCGGCCTGCCACACGCCGTACTTCCGGCCGTACACCGAGACCGACGTGGTCGGGTGCGAGCTGGGCGGCGCGGTGAAGAACGTGATCGGCCTCGCCGTGGGCATCGCCGACGGCATGGGGCTCGGCGACAACGCCAAGGGTTCGCTCATCACGCGCGGTCTCGCGGAGACCGCGCGGCTCGGCCTCGCCCTCGGCGCCGACCCGCTGACCTTCTCGGGACTCGCCGGGCTCGGCGACCTGGTGGCCACCTGCTCCTCCCCGCTCTCCCGCAACCACACCTTCGGCACCAACCTCGGCAAGGGCATGACCCTGGAGGAGACCATCGCGGTCACCCGGCAGACCGCCGAGGGCGTCAAGTCCTGCGAGTCGGTGGCCGATCTGGCCCGCCGGCACGGCGTGGAGATGCCGATCACCGAGACGGTCGTCGACATCGTGCACGAGGGCAAGCCCCCGGTGGTCGCCCTCAAGGAGCTGATGTCGCGCAGCGCGAAGCCCGAGCGACGCTGAGCCACCCCGCCCTGCCGACGCTGTCTCGGGGCCCTACCACCGGGTACTCTCAACGCGATATGAGCACCGAGAACCTCCCCCAGAGCCCTGAGCAGCCCGCTCGCAAGCCGCGCGTGGCCGTCGTCTTCGGCGGCCGGAGCTCCGAGCACGGGATCTCCATGGTCACCGCCGGAGCCGTGCTGAGCGCCATCGACCGGACCAGGTACGACGTCCTGCCGATCGGCATCACCCGGGAAGGCCGCTGGGTGCTCACGGCCGACGAACCCGAACGCATGGCGATCAGCGAACGCCGTACCCCCGAGGTCGCCGACCTCGCGGAGTCCGTCGAGGGCGGCGTGGTGCTCCCCGTCGACCCGGCCAACCGCGAGGTCGTCTACAGCGAGCCCGGCTCGGTGCCCAAGGCGCTCGGCGAAGTCGACGTCGTCTTCCCGATGCTGCACGGCCCGTACGGCGAGGACGGCACGCTCCAGGGTCTCCTGGAGCTGTCCGGCGTCCCGTATGTCGGCTCGGGCGTGCTCGCCTCGGCCGTCGGCCAGGACAAGGAGTACATGAAGCGGGTGTTCGCCTCCTTCGGGCTCGGCGTCGGCCCGTACCTGGTGATCCGCCCCCGTGAGTGGCAGCAGGACGAGTCCGCCGCCCGCAAGAGGATCGTCGACTTCGCGGGCGAGCACGGCTGGCCGCTGTTCGTGAAGCCCGCGCGCGCGGGTTCGTCGATCGGTATCACCAAGGTCGACGGCCTCGCAGGTCTCGACGAGGCGATCGCCGAGGCCCAGTCCCACGACCCGAAGATCCTGGTCGAGGCGGCCATCCGCGGCCGTGAGATCGAGGTCGGCGTCCTGGAGTTCGAGGACGGCCCGCGCGCCTCGGTCCCGGCGGAGATCCCGCCGCCGTCGGAGCACGCGTACTACGACTTCGAGGCCAAGTACATCGACTCCACCCCCGGCATCGTCCCGGCCCCTCTCACCCCGGAGGAGACCGCCCAGGTCCGCGCGCTCGCGGTGGACGCCTTCGAGGCCGCCTCCTGCGAGGGCCTGGTCCGCGCCGACTTCTTCCTCACGGAGGACGGCGACTTCGTCATCAACGAGATCAACACGATGCCGGGCTTCACCCCGATCTCCATGTACCCGCAGATGTGGCAGGCGACCGGCGTCCCCTACCCCGAACTGATCGACCGCCTGATCCAGGCCGCCCTGAACCGTTCAACAGGGCTCCGCTAGAAAACGCCCCGAGCTGAGAACGCCCCGAGCTGAAGCGCCCCGAAAGGGGCGCGGGGAACTGCGCGATCAGCCACCACGCACCGGCACCCGACACGCAACGGCACCCGACACGCACCGGCTCCACGCGCGGCGCCTAGTCGGCGATCCCCTCCGGAATCGCCTTCTTGATGGCAGGCGCCAAGCTCACCAGGGGCGCCATGCCGTCCCCGGTCCGCCCCGCGGGAATCGTCACCTCGACATACGCCTTCCGCAGCGTCGTGGTGAACCGAAACGATTTGTCGGACTCCTGTTCCAGCAGCCACCCGACCCCGTTCACCTCGACCCCGTCGGCCTCGGCGTCAGCCATCTTCGCAGGCCGTTCCACACCGCAGCGCAGTATGATCGCCGGGTCGCCGCCCCAGCCGGCGGTCAGCGGGGAGGCCGGTTCGGGATCCCGTCGGCCCAGCTTGTCGACCTTCGTCGGCAGCACCCGGTCCAGGCGATCGCAGAGCGTCGCAACCGCCCCGCCCGGACTGGGAACCGCCGCCGACGGGGCGTCGTCTGCTGATGAGCAGCCCGCTGCTCCGATCATCAGCGCGGCGAACGCGGGCAGACCGAATGGCCGGTGACGGAAGAAGTTCACCGGCCAAGGGTAGACGGGGGCTACAGATGGACCACCGGGCAGGTCAGGGTACGCGTGATGCCGTCCACTTGCTGGACTCTCGCGACCACCAGCCGACCCAGCTCGTCGACGGTCTCCGCTTGCGCGCGCACGATGACGTCGTACGGTCCTGTCACGTCCTCGGCCTGGATGACTCCAGGGATCTTGCTGATGATCTCGGCGACGGTCGACGCTTTGCCGACCTCCGTCTGGATCAGGATGTACGCCTGTACCACGGAACCTCCAGGGCGGCCACGAGGATCATGTGGGGAAAAGGAACGCCACGGTATCGCGTCGCCGCTCACCGCGGGGAGACCTGCGCGGACAGGGGCTTGCGCGCCGGGGTGCAGGCAGGACAGATGTTGACGGTCACCTCGACCGTATCCAGGACGACGGTGACGCGCGAGCGGGCACGGCACGGCAGAGAAGGGGCGAAAGGGCAATGAAGGGCACTGTTGGTGAGCTGGGGGAGTTCGGGCTCATCAGGGAGCTCACCTCCCGTCTCACCACCACTCCGGCGGTCCGGGTCGGCCCCGGCGACGACGCCGCGGTGGTCGCCGCGCCCGACCGCCGGGTGGTGGCGAGCACCGACATCCTCCTTGAGGGCCGGCACTTCCGCCGCGACTGGTCCACCGCCTACGACGTCGGCCGCAAGGCCGCCGCGCAGAACCTCGCGGACATCGCCGCCATGGGCGCGGTGCCGACCGCACTGCTGCTCGGCCTGGTGGTGCCCGCCGAACTCCCGGTGACCTGGCCCAGCGAGCTGATGGACGGCATCCGGGACGAGTGCCAGGTGGCCGGTGCCTCGGTGGTCGGCGGCGACGTGGTCCGCGGCGACACGATCATGGTGTCCATCACCGCCCTCGGCGACCTGCGCAACCAGGAGCCGGTCACCCGGGGCGGCGCACAGCCCGGCGACCTGATCGCGGTCACGGGCTGGCTGGGCTGGTCCGCGGCCGGTTACGCGGTGCTCTCCCGCGGCTTCCGCTCGCCCCGGGCGTTCGTGGAGGCGCACCGCCGCCCCGAGCCGCCGTACCACGCGGGCCCGGCCGCCGCCGCCCTGGGCGCGACCGCGATGTGCGACGTGAGCGACGGGCTGATCGCCGACCTCGGGCACATCGCCGAGGCCAGCAAGGTGCGGATCGACATCCGCTCCGGCGCGATCGACATCCCGACCCAGATGAACGACATCGGCCAGGCCGTCGGCGTCGACCCCATCCAGTGGGTGCTCACCGGCGGCGAGGACCACGCGATCGTGGCGACCTTCCCGCCGGACGTGAAGCTGCCCGCCCGCTGGAAGGTCATCGGCGAGGTCCTCAACCCGTCCGCGCTGCCCCAGGTGACCGTCGACGGCGCGCCCTGGACCAGCAAGGGCGGCTGGGACCACTTCGGGGACATCGAGTCGTGACCCCGCCGCGCGTGCTGACGGTCGCCGGTTCCGACTCCGGCGGCGGGGCCGGGATCCAGGCCGACCTGAAGACGATGCTCGCGCTGGGCGTGCACGGCATGAGCGTGCTCACCGCGGTGACCGCGCAGAACTCCCTGGGCGTACAGGGGGCTTGGGAGCTGCCGGTGGCTGCCGTCCGCGCCCAGTTCCGGAGCGTGGTGGACGACATCGGGGTCGACGCGGTGAAGACCGGGATGCTCGTCTCCGCCGAACTCGTGGAGACGGTCGCCGAGTTGCTCGCCGGGACCGACGCACCCGTGGTCGTGGACCCGGTCGGCGTCTCCAAGCACGGCGACCCGCTCCTCGCCGCCTCCGCCCTCGACTCGGTCCGCACCAGGCTCCTCCCGCTGGCCACCGTCGCCACCCCGAACCTCGACGAGGTGGCCCAACTCACCGGCGTACACGTCGAGTCGGAGGCCGATCTGCGCCGGGCCGCGGCGGCCGTGCTGTCGTACGGCCCGACCTGGGTGCTGATCAAGGGCGGGCACCTGCCCGGCGAGGCCGTCGACCTGCTCACCGACGGCACCGACGAACTCCTGCTGCGCGCACCCCGGCACGACAACCGGCACACCCACGGCACCGGCTGCACCCTCGCGTCCGCGATCGCGTCGCAGCTCGCGAAGGGGCAGTCCGTGCCGGAGGCGGTGGCGGCGGCCAAGGAGTACGTCACCGGGGCGATCGCGGCCGGGTTCGCGCTTGGCGCCGGGATCGGTCCCGTGGACCACGGCTGGACCCTCAGGACGCGGCCAGGGCCGGGTACTCCCGCAGCCTGATGTCGGTGGCCGCCTTCTCGGTCAGCCTCTTGAAGAACCGGGCCGGCGGACGGGAGGCGAGCACCCGGTACATCCGGTCCCGGCTGCGGATGCGCCGCTCGGTCGGCGGGGCGAAGAACGGGCCCGCGTTCCCGGAGATCTTCTGGCAGCCCTTGGCGAAACCCCGGATCCGGGACTCGTACTCCGCGAAGGCGGTACGGAAGTCACCGCCCGCGAGCGCCAGTTCACCGGCGAGGACATACGCGCCGACGATCGCGACCCCCGTCCCCATCCCGCCCGTCGTCGCCCCGTACCCGGCGTCCCCGAGCAGCGCCACCCGCCCCTCGACGAGCCGGTCGACGTGGATCTGGGCGATCGCGTCGAAGTACACCTCGTCGGCGTCCGCCAGGGCCCTGAGGACGGCCGGGGTCTCCCAGCCCATCCCGGCGAAGCGGTCCGCGAGGATCCGCTTGATCGCCGCGACGTCCCTGCGGTCGTACGACAGCTCCTCGGACCGGAAGACCAGCAGCGCGCCCGCGCGGTCCGGGTCGCCGTCGTAGTTGCCCATGACGATCCCGCGGCCCGGCTCGCTGTAGGCCCGGCCGGTGCGGTCCAGGCCCAGGTGGTTGGGGACGTCGAAGCCGGCCACGTAGTGGCCGAAGAAACGCAGGTAGCGGGACTCGTCACCGAAGACCAGGCGACGGGTGTCGGAGTGCAGCCCGTCGGCCCCGACGACCAGGTCGAAGCGGCGGGGCGCGCCCTTCTCGAAGGTGACGTCGACACCGCCGGCGTCCTCCGCGAGGGAGGCGATCGAGTCACCGAAGACGTACTCGACGTCGTCCCTCGTGCGTTCGTACATGAGCTGCGCGAGGTCGCCGCGGAAGATCTCCACGTCGCCGCTCATCAGCTCGGCGGGCAGGTCGACGCGCGGGCCGCCGTCGGCGCCGACGACCGTCTGGCGGCCCATGTGGGTCTGGCGGGCGTGGATCTCGTCCCAGATGCCCATGGCGGTGAGGACCGTGCGGTGCACATGGCCGCGGAAGTCGACCGCGAAGCCGCCGCCGCGCAGCCCGGCCGCCTGCAGCTCCAGGTGGAGCGCGGACAGCTCGGGGGAGGGGTCGGCGCCCAGCCGGTCGGCGAGGGTGCGGCGGGCCTCCTCGTACACCGTGAGGGCCTCGGCGGGGCGCCCGGCCGCGTGCAGGGCCCGCATCAGCTGCCCGTACAGCCGCTCGCCCAGCGGCCGGGCGGCCAGCAGTGCCCGCAGCTCCGGCACCAGCTCCGCGCCGCCGCCGAGCGCCAGGTCCGCCTCGATCCGGTCCTGTACGGCGGCCAGCCGCAGCTCTTCGAGGCGCGCGGCCTCGGCCTCGGCGTCCGGGAGGTCGGGCAGCGCGGGGCCGCGCCACAGGGCGAGGGCCTCGCGGAACCGGGCGGCGGCGGTCGGGTGGTCGCCGGCGGCGAGGGCGGCGCGCCCGGCCGCGGAGGCGGTTTCGAACCGGTGCGCGTCCACGGTGTCGGGGGCGACCACGACCCGGTACCCGGTGGCGGTGGCCTCGATCTCCGCGTGCGGGGCCAGCCGCCCGCGCAGCCGGGAGATCTGCGACTGGAGCGCGTTGGCGGCCCCGGCGGGCGGCTCGGCGCCGTACAGACCGTCGGTGAGGCGCTGGACGGAGACCGGCCGGCCGGCGTCCAGGAGCAGCAGGGTGAGCAGTGCGCGGGGGCGGGGGCCGCCGGGGTCGAGGGGGGTGCCGTCGCCGGTGCGTACGTCCAGGGGGCCCAGGATGCCGAAGCGCATGGGATCAGCTTGTCAGGGCACGGTTTGCCGGGGTCCGGAATTTCCGGCACAGCCCGGCACGGTCGCGCGCGGGCATGGCAAAAAGCCGGTCCACCCGGAGGTGGACCGGCTCTGTGCAGCGAACCAGCGGTGGCCGCGCGCTCAGCGACAGTGCGTCAGCGCGAGACCTTGCCGGCCTTGATGCACGAGGTGCAAGCGTTCACGCGCTTCGGCGTCCCGCCGACCACGGTACGCACACGCTGGATGTTCGGGTTCCAGCGACGGGGCGTACGGCGGTGCGAGTGCGAGATGTTGTTGCCGAAGCCCGGCCCCTTGCCACAGACGTCGCAGTTGGCAGCCACGGGTCACTCCAAAGACTTCAGATGCACTTACGGTTGAATCCCGGCGTGCCGGGATCGAGATTCTGGGGATCAGAGATCTTGAGTGGCGTTGCCAGGGAATGGCCCGATCGGATCGGGCAACCGGAGCAGCATACAACGGCTGCGTCCGTTAGACGAAACTAGCATGGCAGCTCAGGGGCCCGCCCCCGGCCCTCTTCCGGCGGACACCCTTCCGGGGTCTACGCTGCGTCCACGTTCGGCCGGCTCAAGGAGGCGCAGGTGGCGCAGGTGCCGCAGACATTCTTCGATGCTCTCGCGGTACGCACCTGGTGCGGACTGTCGCTCGGGGCGCTCGGGCGGGCGCGCGAGGAGATCGACGCGATCAACGTCTACCCGGTGGCGGACGGCGACACCGGCACGAACCTGTACATGACGGTGGAGTCGGCCGCGGGGGCCGTGGAGGCCGTCTTCGCCGGCTACGAGCTGGGCGAGGAGGTGCCGACCCTGGCCGACGCCGTCCGCGCGATGGCGCACGGCGCCCTCATAGGCGCGCGCGGCAACTCCGGCACGATCCTGGCGCAGTTGCTGCGTGGCATGGCCCACGTCCTCACCGAGGATGAGGCGACTCACATCGACGCGGACCGGCTGCGGCTCGCCCTGCGGCACGCCGCCGACGCCGCCCGCCGGGCCGTCGCCCACCCGGTGGAGGGCACGGTGCTGTCGGTCGCGACGGCCGCCGCGGACGCCGCCGACGCGGCCGAGGGCGACTGCGGGGCGGTCGCGCGGGCCGCCTACGAAGGAGCCTGCAAGGCGCTCGCGGCGACTCCGGGACAGCTGGCCGCGCTGGAGCGGGCCGGCGTGGTGGACGCCGGCGGGCGGGGCCTCGTCGCGGTGCTCGGGGCGCTCGTCGAGGCGTTCACGGGGGAGACGCCCACCGCTTTCGACCTGCACGCGCGCGTGGAAGGACCGGTCGGCCACGCGCGCGTGGACGCCGTCTCGGGCGCCCGGGCCGAGAACCGCGGAGAGCGCGCCGCCGGGCCCGCGTTCGAGGTCGTCTACCTCCTGGAGGCCGAGGACACCGCCGTGGACCGGCTGCGGGTCCGGCTCGACGCCCTCGGCGACTCCCTGGTGGTGGTCGGCGGCGACGGTCTGTGGAACGTCCACGTGCACGTCGACGACGCCGGTGCCGCCGTCGAGGCGGGCGTGGAGGCCGGACGCCCGCACCGGATCCGGATCACGCACTTCGGCGCCGGGGACGTGCACGCCGGCGGGGCACGGCCGCCGCGCGAGCGGGTGCAGCGGGCCGTGGTGGCCGTCGTGCCGGGGGAGGGCCTGGCGGGGCTGTACACCGAGGCCGGCGCGACCACCGTGCTCGCGCGCCCGGGGGAGCCGCTGGCCAGCGGGGAACTGGTGGACGCCGTGCGCCGCGCCAACGCGCGCGAGGTGGTGCTGCTGCCCAACGACGCCGACCTGCGGCACACGGCCGCCGCCGCGGCCGAGCAGGCCCGCGCGGAGGGCATCCGGGTCGCCCTCATCCCGACCCGCTCGGCGGTCCAGGGCATCTCCGCGCTCGCGGTGCACCAGCCGGACCGCCGCTTCGACGAGGACGTCGTCCAGATGACCTCGGCGGCCGGTGCCACCCGCTACGCCGAGGTCGTGGTCGCGGAGCGGCAGTCCTGGACCATGGCCGGCATCTGCCAGGCCGGGGACGTACTGGGGCTCATAGACGGGGACGTCGCGGTGATCGGCTCGGACGTGACGGCCACCGCCGAGACCGTCCTGGACCGCATGCTCCAGGCCGGCGGCGAGCTGGTCACCCTCGTCCTCGGCGACGAGGCCCCCGACGGCGTCGCCGACCGCCTGGAGGCACGCGTGCGCGAGGCGTACCTCGCCGTCGACACGGTGGTCTACCGGGGCGGCCGGCAGGGGGCGCCCCTCCTCATCGGCGTCGAGTGAGCGCCGCTCCGGCCACCCGCACTCCTTAGTCGTTCCGCCGTCACTCCTCGGTGGGCTCCAGCAGCTGCCGGGCCTCCGCCCGCCGGGCCCGGACCGTCTCGTCGGCCGGGTCGGCGCCCTCGTAGGCGTCCAGCACCGCACGCGCGCGTGCCGCCGCCGCGGCCGGCCTGCTGAGGTCGGCCTCCAGCCAGCCCGCGGCCAGCTCCGCGGCGGTACGGCTGTGCAGCCCGTCCTCGCCCAGCCCGGCGAACACCGAGATCGCCGCCTTCATCTGCGCGAGCGCCGCCTCGAACGCCTCCTGGATCGCCGGATCGTCGGCGTCCTCCGGCACGGAACGGGCCAGCAGGTCACCGAACTGCCGGTGGGTGTGCCCGAGTTCGCCGGCGAGGCGCTCCGTCGCGGCCGGGTCCCCGACGGCATCGAGCGCCACCTCGCACTCCCGGACCGCGTCCGCCATCAGCTTCCGCGCGCCCTCCGGCCCCGCCTCCGTCCGCAACGCCAGCCAGGCCCGGGCCCGCAGCGAGCGCACCAGGAAGTGCACGTTGCCCATCGCCCGCCACAACTCGCCCGCGCGCGCGTAGGCCTGGTCCGCCTCCGCGGGCAGCCCCGCGTTGCCCAGCGACTCGGCGGCCAGGTGGGCGAGGGTGGCGTGGTCGTGCTGCTCGGGCCAGTGCCGGGCGATCTCGGCCGCCTGCAGCCGCCGTTCCGCCGCCGCGTGGTGCTCGCCCAGCTCGCTCAGGCAGTCCCCGAGCCACCACTGGGTCTGGACGACCGCGCCGTCGCCGTGCGTCTCGGCGCTCAGGTCGGCCAGCGCCGACTCCAGCACCTCGGCGGCCTCCGCGAACCGCTCCTGCCGCAGCAGGAAGCCGCCCAGCTGGTGCCGGGCCCAGGCGCCCAGCGTGCCGCTCTGCCCGGCCTCGTCGGCCCAGTGCGCCGCCTCCAGGGCGTGCTCGGCGGCCTCCTCGGCGGCGCCCCGGCCGCCGAGGACCTCGGCGAGCTGCAGATGCAGCTGCGCCCGCCCGACCGGCTCCACGTACGGCCCGCCGTGCTCCAGCGCCGCCCGCAGCGCCCGCTCCGCCTCGGCCAGATCGCCCTGCTCATGGGCGAGCGCGGCCACCCGCACCTCGTACTCGACCGCGAACCACGGCAGCTCCGCGCCGACGAACTGCGCCGTCGCCTGCCGGAACAGCTCGCCCGCCCGCTCCCCGTCCCCCGCGTGCTCGGCCAGCTCCGCGAGCATCGCCCGCCCCTCGGCCGCCCGGGACACCAGCCGCAGGTCGGACCCGCCGCGCCCGCCGACCAGCGCCAGCAGCTCCCGTACCGCCTGCTCGGCGTCCCCGGCGCCCGTGGACCGCTCGTGCACCTGGCGCATCAGGATCCGCGCCCGGCTCATCAGCACGGACGCCGTCTGCCGCACCCCGGTCGCGTCGTCCGCGTAGAGGGCGAGGATCCGGTCGTACGGCTCGTCGAGCGCGGCCAGCGCCTCGTCCAGCTCCCCGGAGAGCGCGCGGACGTAGGCCGCACGCGCGCGTGCGGCGATCGCCTCGCCCTCGTCGCCCGCCTCCGCGTACAGCTCCGCCGCCCGCTCGAACAGCTCGACCCCCTCCGGGCCGCGCCCCATCGCCGTGTGGTCGGCGATCTCCGCGCGCACGTACGTGTCCACCTCGGTCTCCTCGGCGGCCTCCGCGACCGCCGCCCAGGCCTCCAGGGCGTGCGGCCGGAGCGTGTCCGACAGCCGGCGCGCCTCGGCCAGCAGCGCGGGGAACGACGGCTGCCCGGCCTGCTCCGGCACGGGCGCCGGCGCGACCGGCGCGAGGGGCCCGGCGGGCGCCGTCCGCACCGCCCGCACGCCCAGCGGCAGCCGGTCCACCAGCGGCTGCTGCGCCATCCGCTCGCGCAGCTGGTCGCCGACGTAGGAGGTGCCGTTACGGGCGTCGAACCGCGCGGCCAGCTCCAGGGCCTCCGCGCGCGCGTGCCCGGCGAGCCCCCCTGCGGTCCACGTCCGCCCGGCGGGCCCCGGCACCCGCTGCCCGCCAAGCCCCAGCCCGGTCAGCCGGTCCATCAGCAGCGCCACCACCGCGAGGAAGTCCATCCGGCTGCGCGGCTGACCGGTGTCCGTGAAGTAGGCGGGACGTTCCGCCAGCAGCTCGAGACCGCGCGCCTCGTTGCCGGTCAGCGCGCAGAACTCCACATGGTCCGCGTAGGCGCCCCGCATGCTCTCCATGGGGCGCACCAGCCGGAAACCGCGCAGATGGTGCGCCCGGGCCTCGTCGACCCGGCCAAGGCGCAGCAGCGGGACCAGGGAGGAGGCGAGCACGGTGTGCGGCTCGTGGGCACAGCTGTACTCGCCGTCCAGCACCGGCCCCCACAGCTCAAGGGCCGCCTCGTCCCGGCCGTTCTTCAGCTGCCAGCCGCCCTGCCCGTGCAGCTCGCACGCGTGGCAGTCGGCCATCCGGTCCCGGTCCGCCGCCAGCCAGGCCGCGTACGCCCGCTCCGCGCGCGGCAGATCACCTATGTGCCCGGCGACACTGAACTCCGCGCTGCGCACCGCCCGCTCGGAGTGCCCGGCCAGCCGGTAGCGGTGCTCCATCTCGCCCAGCCACTTCTCGATCGAGGCGAGCGGGACGTGCGGCTGGTCGAGCATGCCGGCCGTCATCCACTTGAAGACCCAGTGCAGCGAATGCGTCTCGTACTCGTCGAAGTCCTCGGGCCGCTCGTCCCACATCCGCAGCAGCCGCGCGAACGGGACGAACATCTTGTCCTTCTCGGAGCTGTAGTTGTAGACCTTCAGCTGGTGCCCGAGCGCCTCGACCACGGCGAGCGGGACGTTCAGCTTCTCGGCCTCCGCCAGCAGCTGCTCCGCGCGCGCGTTGCGGGCGGGACCCTCCGGCTCCTCGGAGTTCTCCGCCATCGCCCGGCGCAGCGAGTCGAAGTCAGCAATCTCCATCAGCGATCGTCTTCCCCATGCGTGGCCCATTCCAGGAGGCCGATGAACGAGCGGTTGAGCAGCGCCGAGTCGGCCGGCCGCAGCGGGCGCTGGGCCATCAGCAGCGCCTGACCGTAGAGCGACTCGGTCGCGGTGCCGATCAGCTCCGGATCCCGGAGGGCACTGATCCGCCGGATCAGCGGGTTGAGGTGGTTGAGCACCAGCCGGGCCCGGGGCGCGCTGCCGCGCAGCGAGCCGAGGATGCCCGCCCACAGGTCGTCGGCCTGCTCCTCGGCCTCGGCACGGGCCTGTTCGTGGCGGGCGGCGCGGTCGTCGAGGTGGAGGGCGGGGACCGAGAGGGGGTGGAAGGCCCTCAGCACGATGTCACATTGCAGTGGGTCCAGCCTGGCCCGCGCCACCGCCAGGAACCCCGCCACCGCCAGCTCCTCCGCCGGGTCCACCGCGTCCAGATGCGCGGTCACGGTGTCCGCGTCCAGCTCCGCGACCACCGACCCTGGCCGCACCGACGGCAGCGCCTCGACCAGCTCGCTGTCGTACGTGTAACCGCCGTTGACCACACCGACGCCCTGCGCGGAGGCGATCGGCGCGACCTGCCGGTACTCCTCGACCGTCCGCGTGAAGTGCACCACCGGGTGCCGCTGCGCGAACTCCTCCAGGGACAGCTGCCCGTCGGTGGTCTCGAACGGCAGCCACGGCAGCATCGTCCGCAGCATCTCGCTGTCGTGCCGGGCCAGCGACTTCACGCCCAGGTGGTGCACGGACAGGAACGCGGAGAGCCGTTCCGGATCGCCCGCCGCGAGCCCGGTCAGCCAGGACCGAATCCTTTCGCCCAGCGCCTCCCTTACGGCCGCAAGCGTCTCGTCCTCGTACAGCGACTCGCGCGAGGCCGTCGGCCGCAGGCTGTCCGTGTCCAGGACGCAGCGTACGAAGAACGCCCAGTCCGGCAGCAGCTGTTCGGCCCGCTCGGTGAGCAGCATGCCCTTCAGATGCACCCGGTGCGTGGCCCGCTGCGCCGGACTCACCGCGGACGGCAGCACGTACGCCACCCCCCGGATCCCGGCCAGCGGCACGTCCAGCGCGATCGAGTCCAACGGCGTGAACCCGAACAGCTCGTGACAGTGCCGGGCCAGCGCCACCCGCCGGGTGCTGGGGGAGGGGTACGGCCGGTCCCAGGGCGCCGGCAGGTCGGTGACCGCCTCGTCGCCCACCCGGACGTCGTAGGGCAGCAGCGAACCGAAGTCCCGCGCCAGCGCGAGCACCCGCCGCTCGTCCAGCCACTCCGCCGCACCCGCCCGCGCCACCAGATGCACGGTGGTACCGGGCTCGGGCCGGGCCTCGGGCGGCAATGTCCGTACGGTGTACGACCCGTCGTCCCGGGCCGTCCACTCCACGGGCAGCGCGTCCGGCGTCCGGGCGCTGCGGCTGACCACCCGGATCCGCTCGGCGACCACGAAACAGGCCAGCAGCCCGATGCCGAACTGGCCCAGGAAGTCGGAACGGGCCTCCTGCAGCCCGTCCCCCCGCTTGGAGCTGCGCCCGATCGTGGCGAGCAGGCTGTGCACGTCCGACTCGGTGAGCCCGACGCCGCTGTCCTCCACCCGGAGGGAGCTGCCGTCCGCGTACAGCCGCACCCGCGCCGGGGCGTCGGGCTGCTCGGCCCGTCTCGCGGTGATCGCGTCCACGGCGTTCTGCAGCAGCTCGCGCAGGTAGACCTTGGGGCTGGAGTACAGGTGATGGGAGAGCAGGTCCACCAAACCACGCAGGTCGACCTGGAACGTATGAGGTGACTGTGATGCCTGGGATGACTGTGAGGTCTGGGAGTCCATCGTCGCTGCGCCGGAGGGGGGAAGACGTGGTCGGCGCGGGGTCGGGCGGTCCCTGGTGGGGCGGTGACCGCGGAAGGATGGCCGGAGCGCGCCATCCTATGACTCAAAACGGCCGTCTGACCAGGGGTTTCCCGAGACATATACGGCATTGTCAGTGGTGTGGTGTGCAATGGATCTCGTGCCCGCACTGGAAGAACCACTGAAACAACCGCTGAAGTCAGTGCTCGGCCCCGCCACCGCAAAGGTGATGGCCGAGCATCTCGGCCTGCACACCGTCGGCGACCTCCTGCACCACTACCCGCGCAGATACGAGGAGCGCGGCCAGCTCACCCACCTCGCCGACCTGCCCATGGACGAGCACGTCACGGTGGTCGCCATGGTCGCGGACGCCCGCCTGCACACGTTCGCCTCCGCCAAGGCGCCCCGCGGCAAGGGCCAGCGCCTGGAGGTCACGATCACCGACGGCAGCGGCCGGCTCCAACTGGTCTTCTTCGGCGCCGGCGTGCACAAACCGCACAAGGAACTCCTGCCGGGCACTCGCGCGATGTTCGCCGGCAAGGTCTCGGTCTTCAACCGCCGCCTCCAACTGGCACACCCGGCCTACGAGTTGATCCACGGCGAGGACCCGTCCGAATCCGTCGAGACCTGGGCAGGAGCCCTCATCCCGCTCTACCCGGCCACCGCCAAACTGGAGTCCTGGAAGATCGGCAAGGCGGTCCAGACCGTCCTCCCCAGTGCCCAGGAGGCCCTCGACCCCCTCCCCCCGACCCTCCGCGAGGGCCGCGGCCTGCTCCCCCTCCCCGAGGCCCTCCTCAGGATCCACCGCCCGCACACCAAGGCGGACATCGCGGCGGCCCGCGACCGCCTCAAGTGGGACGAGGCCTTCGTCCTCCAGGTGGCCCTGGCCCGCCGCCGCCACGCCGACGCCCAACTCCCGGCCGTCGCCCGCCGACCGTCCCCCGACGGCCTCCTCACCGCCTTCGACGACCGCCTCCCCTTCACCCTCACCGACGGCCAGCAGAAGGTCTCCAAGGAGATCTTCGACGACCTCGCCACCGAACACCCGATGCACCGCCTCCTCCAGGGCGAGGTGGGTTCCGGGAAAGCTCAACCCCTGGACTCGCTTGTGCTCACACCCCGCGGTTTCCGTCGGATGGGTGACCTGGAGGTGGGCGACGAGGTCGTTGTGCCCGCAGGAGAGATCGCTCTGGTCGACGGGGTCTTTCCACAAGGGGAGCGGGACGTGTGGCGCGTCGTGCTCTCCGATGGGAGCTCGGTGGAATGCGATGACGAACACCTCTGGATCGTCGGCACGAGTTGCGGCTGGGACCGTGGTCAGTCCCCCAAGGTGATGACCACCCGGGAAATCCGTCACGACCTGTTCAAAGCCAACGGGTCGTCCAAGTGGTACATCCCGGCGGCGACCCCCGTGGACCTCGGCGACGACTCCGGTCTTCCCCTGGACCCCTACCTTTTCGGGCTCCTGTTGGGCGGCGGCTCGTTCCGGCACAACCTGCGGTTCTCCACCGCCGACGCGGAGATCCGCGATGCCTTGGGGGCGGCGGTGGCTCCGGACTGTCGGCTCGTCCCGGTGACCGGTTCTCGGTGCGACTACACCGTTCAGCTGACCCAACGCTCGGGTGGGATCCGTAACCCGGTCATCCAGATCCTGCGTGACCTCGGCCTTTGGGGACGGACGTCGCATGGCAAGTTCATTCCCGCCGAATTCAAGAACACGTCGATCAAGAACCGCCTCGCCCTTCTGCAGGGGCTCATGGACACCGACGGTACGGTTGACCAGAACGGCATGAGCATTTCCCTGTGCTCGGCATCGCCGGTGTTGGCGGACGACGTGGCCTGGCTCGTCCGCTCCCTGGGGGGCCGGGCGCGTGTTCTGCCCAAGAAGGCGGCTTTCAACGTCTCGGTGGCGCTACCCGACGACTTCCTGCCGTTTAGGCTCACCCGCAAGGCCGAGCGCGTACGTCCCCGTGCGAAGTCCCGCACCTTCCGTCGCGGCATCCGCACCGTGGAACACGTGGGACGGAAACCGGTCCAGTGCATCAGCGTTGCTCACGCGAGCCACGCGTACGTCACCGACAACTTCACCGTCACGCACAACACCATGGTCGCCCTGCGCGCGATGCTCGCCGTGGTCGACGCGGGCGGCCAGGCGGCGATGCTCGCCCCCACCGAGGTGCTCGCCCAGCAGCACCACCGCTCGATCACCGAGATGATGGGCGAGCTGGCCGAGGGCGGCATGCTCGGCGGCGCGGACCATGCCACCAAGGTCGTCCTCCTCACGGGCTCGATGGGCACGGCGGCCCGCCGCCAGGCGATGCTGGACCTGGTCACCGGCGACGCGGGCATCGTCATCGGCACGCACGCGCTGATCGAGGACAAGGTCCAGTTCCACGACCTCGGCCTGGTCGTGGTGGACGAACAGCACCGCTTCGGGGTGGAACAGCGCGACGCCCTCCGCGGCAAGGGCAAGCAGCCCCCGCACCTCCTCGTCATGACCGCCACCCCCATCCCGCGCACGGTCGCGATGACCGTCTTCGGCGACCTGGAGACCTCGGTCCTGGACCAGCTCCCGGCCGGCCGCTCCCCGATCGCCACCCACGTCGTCCCCGCCGCCGACAAGCCCCACTTCCTCGCCCGCGCCTGGGAACGGGTCCGGGAGGAAGTCGGCAACGGCCACCAGGCCTACGTCGTCTGCCCCCGCATCGGCGACGACGCCGACGAGGCGGCCGACCCGAAGAAGGCGAAGAAGTCCGCCGAGGACGAGGCGGAGAAACGCCCCCCGCTGGCCGTCCTCGACGTGGCCGACCACCTCGCCAAGGGCCCCCTGAGCGGCCTCCGGGTGGAGGTCCTGCACGGCCGTATGCACCCCGACGACAAGGACGCGGTGATGCGCCGCTTCGCCGCGGGCGACACGGACGTCCTGGTCGCCACGACCGTCATCGAGGTCGGCGTCAACGTCCCCAACGCCACCGCCATGGTGATCATGGACGCCGACCGCTTCGGCGTCTCCCAGCTCCACCAGCTGCGCGGCCGGGTGGGCCGAGGCTCCGCCCCCGGCCTCTGCCTCCTGGTCACGGAGATGCCGGAGGCGAGCGCGGCCCGCCAGCGCCTCACGGCCGTGGCCTCGACCCTGGACGGCTTCGAGCTGTCGAGGATCGATCTGGAGCAGCGCAGAGAGGGCGACGTACTGGGCCAGGCCCAGTCGGGCGCCCGCTCCAGCCTCCGCGTCCTCGCCGTGATCGAGGACGAGGAGATCATCGCGGAGGCGAGAGAGGAGGCGACGGCCCTGGTGGCCAAGGACCCCGAGCTGACCGACCTCCCGGGTCTGCGAACGGCCCTGGACGCCCTCCTGGACGAGGAGAGAGAGCAGTACCTGGAAAAGGGCTGAGCGGAAGCGCCCCGTCAGAGGCGCGGGGCTGTGTCCATGTGCGGCTCCGCCGCGCGGGCGCGAGCAGCCCCCACGCACCTACTGCCAGACTGAATCCGTAACCACCCCGGACCGAGGATTCAACATGACCCGCGTGATCGCCGGCCAGGCAGGCGGACGGCGCCTCTCCGTGCCGCCCGGCACAGGAACCCGGCCCACCTCCGACCGCGCACGCGAAGGCCTCTTCTCCACCTGGCAGTCCCTCCTCGGCGGCCCCCTGGACGGCGAACGCGTCCTCGACCTCTACGCCGGTTCGGGCGCCGTGGGCCTGGAGGCGCTCTCCCGCGGTGCCGGCCACACCCTCCTCGTGGAGGCCGACGCCAGAGCCGCCCGCGTCGTACGGGACAACGTGAAGAGCCTGGGTCTGCCCGGCGCCGAGGTGAGAGCCGGCAGGGCCGAGCAGATCATCCAGTCACCGGCCCCCGCCCAGCCGTACGACATCGTCTTCCTCGACCCGCCCTACGCGGTCACAGATCACGATCTTCGGGAGATTCTCCTCACACTCCACTCGCAGGGCTGGCTCGCGCCGGACGCTCTCGTCACCGTGGAGCGCAGCACCAGAGGTGGCGTTTTCAACTGGCCGACCGGCTTCGAAGGCCTCCGGTCCCGTCGCTACGGCGAGGGAACGTTTTGGTACGGTCGCGCCGCCGCTACGTGCGAAGACGCACGATGACCGGACCGGAGAGCGAGGGATCTCAAGTGCGCCGCGCCGTCTGTCCCGGGTCGTTCGACCCGATCACCAACGGACACCTCGACATCATTTCCCGTGCGTCCCGTCTCTACGACGAGGTCTACGTCGCGGTGATGATCAACAAGTCCAAGAAGGGCCTCTTCGAGATCGACGAGCGGATCGACCTGATCCGCACGGTCACCGCCGACTACGGCAACGTCCGGGTCGAGGCGTTTCACGGCCTTCTCGTCGACTTCTGCAAGCAGCGCGACATCCCGGCCATCGTCAAGGGCCTCCGGGCGGTCAGCGACTTCGACTACGAGTTGCAGATGGCCCAGATGAACAACGGTCTGTCGGGTGTCGAGACGCTGTTCGTGCCGACCAACCCGACCTACAGTTTCCTCTCCTCCTCGCTGGTCAAGGAGGTGGCCCAGTGGGGCGGCGACATCGCCCACCTGGTGCCGCCGGCCGTTCTGGAGGCCCTCAACAAGCGCCTCGGCAAGGACTGATGGGGCTACAGTCGTCCCGTCCGTCTCCAACCCAGCTGTAGAGAGTGGCGAGCACAGGTGGACGTGCAGAAGAAGCTCGACGAGATCGTGGGCACGGTCTCCGGCGCCCGGTCCATGCCGATGTCGGCGTCGTGCGTGGTCAACCGTGCCGAACTGCTCGCGATGCTCGAAGAGCTGCGCCAGGCGCTGCCCGGCTCGCTCGCGCAGGCCGAGGAGCTGATCGGCGGCCGGGACCAGATGGTCGAGCAGGCCCGCATGGAGGCCGAGCGGATCATCGAGACCGCGCACGCCGAGCGCGGCTCGCTGATCTCCGACACCGAGGTGGCCCGCCGTTCGCAGGCCGAGGCCGACCGGATCCTCACCGAGGCCCGGCAGGAGGCCGAGGAGGTCCGCGCCGACGCCGACGACTACGTCGACTCCAAGCTCGCCAACTTCGAGGTCGTCCTCACCAAGACCCTCGGCTCGGTCGGCCGCGGCCGGGAGAAGCTGCTCGGCACCGGCCCCGGCCCGGACGAGCAGGGGTATGTGGACCCGGAGGAGGACGACGCCCCCGAGCGCAGCCACGACCCCGAGACCCTGCGCCGGGACGCCGACGCCTACGTGGACGTCAAGCTCGGCGCCTTCGAGGCGGTGCTCGCCAAGACCCTGGAGGCGGTCGGCAAGGGCCGCGCCAAGCTGCACGGCCGGATCGCCTCCGACGCCCTCGGCGCCCTGGCCGACGACAACACGACGTTCCAGCACTCCAGCGACGCCGACTACCTGGCCGACCTCGCGGCCCTCGCCGACCAGGACGAACGGGCCGCCCAGGCGGCCCAGGCCGAGCAGCCCGCCGCCGCCCAGCCCCAGCAGCAGCCGCAGTACGACCAGCAGCCCATGCAGCAGCCGGTGGCGCAGGATCCGTACGGTTACCCCCAGCAGCAGCCCGTCTACGCCCAGCAGGACGCGTACGGCTACCAGCAGGACCCCTACGGCTACCAGCAGGCCGATCCGTACGCCGCCGCCTACCAGGGCTACGACACCGGCCAGCAGCCCGTCTACGACCCCCAGCAGGCGGCCCAGCAGCAGCATCAGCAGCACCAGTCGTACGCCCTCGACGAGACCAGCCTCTTCGACACCAGCATGATCACGCCGGAGCAGCTGCGGGCCTACGAGCAGGGCCGGGGCCTGTAGCAACCGGCCGGATTGGGCCGACAGCGAAAGGTCCAGTATCCTGGCTCTTCGGTCGCGTCTACGTCCGCGATCAACGCTGCCCGGGGGATCTCCGGACGGCGTCCCTCTGAACTCGAAGATCGAAAGCAGGAATGGCTCCTCACGCGCGCCTCGACCACCGCAACCCGTTCGTGTTCGACACACACGAGCTGGGCCGGCGTCCTGGTGCCCTGCAGCGCCTGACCCGCACGATCGACGCTCCCGAGGACTTCGGGATCAAGGGGGTCATCGGAGTGCCGCAGGGCGCCCCGGTGGAGCTCGAACTCCGGCTCGAGTCGGTCATGGAAGGTGTGCTCGTCACCGGCACCGCCCGTGCACAGGCCGAGGGGGAGTGCGTAAGGTGTCTGGAGCCGGTCGGGCAGGAGCTCGAAGCGGACTTCCAGGAACTGTTCTCGTACCCTGACGCCGACGACCGGGGCCGCGTGATCGCGGAACCGGGCGACGACGCCGAGGACGACGAGGACAGGTTCTTCATCGAGGACGGCCTGTTCGACCTCGAACCAGTGCTGCGTGATGCGGTGGTGCTCGCACTGCCGATGCAGCCGGTGTGCCAGGACGACTGCCTGGGTCTGTGCTCCGAGTGCGGAGCCCGGCTCGCGGACGACCCGGACCACCACCATGACGCCGTCGACATCCGTTGGGCGGCTTTGCAGGGACTCGCCGGTTCCACCAAGGACGGCGAGAAGGACGAGATGTCCGGCGCTGACGCGGAAGCGGGCGTCGACGAGAAGCAGGAGAAGTAGCCGTGGCTGTTCCGAAGCGGAAGATGTCGCGCAGCAACACGCGCCACCGCCGGTCGCAGTGGAAGGCTGCGGTCCCCACCCTGGTTGCGTGCGAGCGCTGCCACGAGCCCAAGCTGCAGCACATCGCGTGCCCGTCTTGCGGCACCTACAACAAGCGCCAGGTCCTCGAAGTCTGAGCGGCCAGGTGAGAGGCACTGTGTCCAGTCCCAAGAAGGGCGATGAGCCCAAGGCGGACCCAACCGCCAAGAAGAAGACGGACAGCACGGCCTCGTCCCACACGCTTCTGGAAGGGCGGCTCGGGTACAAGCTCGAGTCCGCCCTTCTGGTGCGTGCGCTGACCCACCGTTCCTACGCGTACGAGAACGGCGGCCTGCCGACGAACGAGCGGCTGGAGTTCCTCGGTGACTCCGTCCTCGGTCTCGTCGTCACGGACACGCTGTACACCACCCACCCCGACCTGCCCGAGGGCCAGCTGGCCAAGCTCCGGGCCGCGGTGGTGAACTCGCGTGCGCTCGCGGAAGTGGGCCGCGGTCTCGACCTGGGCTCCTTCATCCGGCTCGGCCGCGGTGAAGAGGGCACGGGCGGCCGGGACAAGGCGTCCATCCTCGCCGACACCCTGGAAGCGGTGATCGGCGCGGTCTATCTCGACCAGGGCCTCGACTCGGCGTCCGAGCTGGTGCACCGGCTCTTCGACCCGCTGATCGAGAAGTCCTCGAACCTCGGAGCCGGCCTGGACTGGAAGACCAGTCTCCAGGAGCTCACCGCGACGGAGAGCCTCGGCGTGCCCGAGTACCTCGTCACGGAGACCGGCCCCGACCACGAGAAGACCTTCACTGCTGCCGCCCGCGTCGGAGGCGTCTCGTACGGCACCGGCACCGGCCGCAGCAAGAAGGAGGCGGAGCAGCAGGCCGCCGAATCCGCCTGGCGCGCCATCCGCGCCGCGGCGGACGAACGCGCCGAGGCCAAGGCGGCCGAGCAGGCCGCCCGAGCCGAAGCCGAGGAGGACGACGGCCCCCCGTCGTCCGCCGCCTCCGCCTGACGAACAGAGCAGCCCGCGCCCCGGTCTCACACCCATGAGACCGGGGCGCGCGGGTATGCAGACGCACTGCGCGCTCGCGCGGCCGTCCACCACGCACTGTGGGACCTCGTCGACGTCCTCCGTGCCCAGGGCCGTGCGGAGGAGGCCGAGGCGCTGTTGACCAGGGGACTCACGGCCGACGGCCGGGCGGTGCCCGACGCCCCGGCGGACTGACCCCAGGACCGGACTAGGCTGCCGGTAACCGTTCCCGGATCCGGCGGCGATGCCCGGACCCGGAAAGCGAGCGAAGGAGAGAAGTGCCTGAACTGCCCGAGGTGGAGGTCGTACGGCGCGGCCTGGAGCGGTGGGTCGCCCATCGGGTCGTGGCCGAGGCCGAGGTCCTGCACCCGCGTGCGGTACGACGGCACCTCACCGGCGCCGACGACTTCACGCACCGGCTCAAGGGCCAGCGCGTCGGCACCCCGAGCCGGCGCGGCAAGTACCTGTGGCTGCCGCTGGAGGACACCGGCCAGTCGGTCCTCGCGCACCTCGGCATGAGCGGCCAGCTGCTGGTCCAGCCGCACGAGGCACCGGACGAGAAGCACCTGCGCATCCGTGTCAGGTTCGCGGACGAGGTCGACACCGAGCTCCGCTTCGTCGACCAGCGCACCTTCGGCGGACTGTCGCTGCACGACAACACGCCCGACGGGCTCCCCGACGTCATCGCGCACATCGCCCGCGACCCCCTCGACCCGCTCTTCGACGACGAGGCCTTCCACCAGGCGCTGCGCCGGAAGCGGACCACCATCAAGCGGGCGCTGCTCGACCAGTCGCTGATCAGCGGAGTCGGCAACATCTACGCGGACGAGGCCCTCTGGCGCGCCCGCGTCCACTACGAGCGGCCGACGGCCGGCTTCACCCGCCCGCGCACCGCCGAACTCCTCGGCCACGTACGGGACGTGATGAACGCGGCCCTCGCCGTCGGCGGCACCAGCTTCGACAGCCTGTACGTCAACGTCAACGGCGAGTCGGGGTACTTCGACCGCTCGCTGGACGCCTACGGCAGAGAGGGGCTGCCCTGCCGGCGGTGCGGTACGCCGATGCGCAGGCGGCCCTGGATGAACCGGTCCAGCTACTTCTGCCCGCAGTGTCAGCGGGTGCCGCGGGTCTCGTCGTAGCGCCGGCGGGCGGTCAGTACCTCGTCCATCCGGCCCTCCACGAAGTGGACGACGGCCAGCAGGCGCTCGGCGACCCCGCGGCCGAGCGGGGTCAGTTCGTAGTCGACGCGCGGCGGGTTGGTCGGCTGGGCCTCGCGGTGCACCAGGCCGTCCCGCTCCAGGGCCTGGAGCGTCTGGGAGAGCATCTTCTCGCTGACGCCGTCCACGCGCCGGCGCAGCTCGTTGAACCGGAACGACCCGTCGTACAGCGCGCTCAGGGTGAGCCCGCCCCAGCGGCCCATGACGTGCTCAAGGGTGGTGCGCGAGGGACAGGCCCGGGCGAAGACGTCGTACGGAGGCTGCTGCTCCACGGCGCCGTCCTGGGTGATGGTCATGCGTCAAGCGTACGGGAGCGCAGCGCTAACCGACAGGGTGCGCTAACCAGTGGTTAGTGGGCTGGTCGGGTCAGTAGCCGAAGTCCTGCGTCCACCACGGCCCGCCCTCGCCGAAGTGCACGCCGACCCCGAGGGTCTTGAAGTCGCAGTTCAGGATGTTGGCGCGATGGCCCTCGCTGTTCATCCAGGCGTCCATGACGGCCTGCGCGGTGGCCTGGCCGCGGGCTATGTTCTCGCCGCCGAGATTGGCTATGCCGGCCGCCGCGGCCCGGTCCCACGGCGTCCTGCCGTCCGGGTCGGTGTGGTCGAAGAAGTCCCGCGCGGCCATGTCGTCGCTGAACGCCGTGGCCAGCTTGGTCAGCGAGGAGTTCGCCGAGAGGGCACTGCAGCCGACCTTGGCCCGCTCCTCGTTCACCAGCTTCAGTACCTCGGCCTCGACGACCGCCTCCTCGGAGGAGGTGATCGGCGCGGCGGTCTTCACCGGCGCCTTGGTGGCCGTCTTGCTCGGCGTGGCCTTCGGCTCCGTGGACGCCGTGGCGGTGGGCGTCGGCTTCTCGGTCGCCGTCTTCGCCGGGGCGGGCGAGGTGGACGCCGACGGCGTCGGGGAGGCGGAGCGCTGGGTGTCACGGCTGGTCGAGGAGCCGGCGTCGCGGCTCTCGGCGCTGCCCGAGGTGCCGCCCTGCTCGGCGGCCGTGTTGCTGGGCTCGCCGTCGGCCTGCACCCGCTCGCCGCCGGTCGTGCTGCTGTTGCCGCCGAGCTTGTAGTTCTCCAGGCCGGGCACCATGCCGGTGGCCACCGCGACCGTGCCGATGGCGACGGCCGCCGAGACCCCGAGCAGACCCGTGGCCACGGGCCGTCCGCTCTTCTTGCGCCGCCGGTGCCCGCCGCCCGAGGGGGAGCCGCCGGCCGGGGCGAACTCCTCGGCCGGGAACTCGGCGGTGTTCATGAAGCGGGCGTAGTCGTCCTCGGTCGCGAACAGGTAGGCCGAGCTGCGCGCGTCGGTGTCCGCGTACTCTGCGTACTCTGCGTACTCCGCGTGTTCCTGCTCCTGGCGCAGGTAGGCGGCCGTGCCCGTGCCGTAGCGGAGGCCCGCGTACGAGTCCTGCGGGTCGTGGCCGCCCGGGTACGAGTCGTCGCGCTCCGTGACCCCCGTGGCGCGGCTCGTGGTGGCGCGGCCGGCGGCGTGGCGTCGGTGGCGTCCCATTGTCCTTGCCCTCTTCCCTCGTCCTCGCGGTCGCGGTCGACCAGGGGCCGGCGTGGCCAGTGACTCCTTCTGGTCGACCAGGCTCACTCGATCGAGTGAGTTTCATATGAGATTCATTGGGTGGGGACGGTACCCCATACTGCTGGGGGAGGAGGGGTCCCGTGGGACATTGGGCGGTTAGGTTGCATCCATGAGCGAGGATGTGCGACTGGTCGCCTGGGTGCGTGGACGTGTGCAGGGTGTGGGTTTCCGCTGGTTCACGCGGGCCAAGGCGCTGGAGATCGGGGACCTGAGTGGCTTTGCTCTCAATCTGGGCGACGGCCGGGTCCAGGTGGTCGCGGAGGGCCCCCGGGCGGGCTGCGAAGGGCTGCTCGACTGGCTCCAGGGCGAGGACACGCCCGGGCGGGTAGAGGGTGTCACCGAGATCTGGGACACACCCCGGGGCGGTTACGACGGCTTCGCCATCCGCTGAGCCCGCTCTGTAAAGCCGTGCAGGAAGAAGCGGAGCGATGTGCCACCGGCATGTGCCCCGAGCAGAAATGGCCTGGTGGTTGCCAAGAACCGCGCGTCGTGGCAGGCTCCGCACTTACAGATGATCGCCACGCCCCGAGGGCCCCGCGGGAGTCGCAGCGCCGCCCGGCCAGGGCCGCCCGACGACGGGTTCACCCGCCAATACGGGGTGTGATCGTGTTGACCGTCAAACTTTTTGGTGAGACGCTGAAAGCCCCGCGCACCTTAGCTGTTTGGCATGGCGCAACAGTCGAGCAACACTCGGATGTGTCAAGCACCGCGGGTGCGAATCCCTCACGACCCACACCGCTTCGGTCGGTCACTCAGTGTGGAGGACCATCCATCATGGCAAAGGCGCTTCTCGGTTACGTCGGCGGCTCCGACCCGCGACTCCTCGCCGAGATGCGACGGCTCCAGCAGCGAGTCCAGGACCTCGAATCCGAGCTGGTACGGATCCAGGCCGAGAACGACGAGCTGACGGCTGCCGCTTCTCCCGACAGGATCATGGAGAGCATCGACGCACACCAGGCGGAGCCTGCGCTCACCTGATCGCTGCATCGCTCCACAACAGCACATGCGGCGGTTGGGCAGCCCTTTCAACCGCTTAAGTTGTCAAGATTTGCAAGGGACGCCTCGGCGTCCCTTCTTTCTTGTACTCCCTGCGCCCCCGCGCCCCGCCCCGATCCAGCTCCGCGCATCCTTTCACCTTCTTTAACGTCTGGTGTGCCCTGCATGTTCATACGCGAAACCGCGAGGTTGCGAGGGGTCGTGGAGTGCGGTAGCGGCGCCGGGTAGAGTCCGACGGCGTGCACCTCAAGGCCCTGACCCTCCGCGGGTTCAAGTCGTTCGCCTCGGCGACCACGCTCCGGTTCGAGCCGGGGATCACGTGCGTCGTCGGTCCGAACGGCTCGGGCAAGTCCAATGTGGTGGACGCGCTCACCTGGGTCATGGGCGAGCACAGCGCCAAGTCGCTGCGCGGCGGCAAGATGGAGGACGTCATCTTCGCCGGCACCACCGGCCGCCCGCCGCTGGGCCGCGCCGAGGTGTCCCTGACCATCGACAACTCCGACGGCGCGCTGCCCATCGAGTACGCCGAGGTCACCATCACGCGGATCATGTTCCGCAACGGCGGCAGCGAGTACCAGATCAACGGCGACACGTGTCGCCTCCTGGACATCCAGGAACTCCTCTCCGACTCCGGCATCGGCCGCGAGATGCACGTCATCGTCGGCCAGGGCCAGCTCGACTCCGTCCTGCACGCCGACCCGATGGGCCGCCGCGCCTTCATCGAGGAGGCGGCCGGCGTCCTCAAGCACCGCAAGCGCAAGGAGAAGGCGCTGCGCAAGCTGGACGCGATGCAGGCCAACCTCGCGCGCGTGCAGGACCTGACCGACGAACTCCGCCGCCAGCTCAAGCCGCTGGGCCGCCAGGCCGCGGTCGCCCGCCGGGCCGCCGTCATCCAGGCGGACCTCCGCGACGCCCGGCTGCGCCTGCTCGCCGACGACCTCGTACGGCTCCGCAACGCGCTCCAGACCGAGGTCGCCGACGAGGCCGCCCTCAAGGAACGCAAGGAAGCCGCCGAGCAGGAGCTGAAGAAGGCCCTCCAGCGCGAGGCGCTCCTGGAGGACGAGGTACGGCAGCTCACCCCGCGCCTGCAACGGGCCCAGCAGACCTGGTACGAGCTCTCCCAGCTCGCCGAGCGGGTCCGCGGCACCACTTCGCTGGCCGACGCCCGGGTCAAGAGCGCCACCTCCGCGCCCCCCGAGGAACGGCGCGGCCGTGACCCCGAGGACATGGAGCGCGAGGCCCACCGCATCCGTGAACAGGAGGCCGAGCTGGAGGCCTCCCTGGAGGCGGCCCAGCACGCCCTCGACGACACCGTCGCGCACCGCGCCGAGCTGGAGCGCGAACTGGCCCTCGAAGAGCGGCGCCTGAAGGACGTGGCCCGCTCCATCGCCGACCGCCGCGAGAGCCTCGCCCGGCTGAACGGCCAGGTGGGCGCGGCTCGCTCCCGTGCCGGGTCCGCCCAGGCCGAGATCGACCGGCTGGCCGCCGCCCGCGACGAGGCCCAGGAACGGGCGGTCGCCGCGCAGGAGGAGTACGAGGCGCTGAAGGCGGAGGTCGACGGCCTCGACGCAGGCGACGAGGAACTCGCCGGCCGGCACGACCAGGCCAAGCACCGGCTCGCCGAGGCGGAGGCGGCCCTGACCGCGGCCCGCGAGGCCGTCACGGCGGCGGAACGCAAGCGGGCCGCGACCCAGGCCCGGCACGAGGCGCTGGCACTGGGCCTGCGCCGCAAGGACGGCACCGGAATACTGCTCGGCGCCCGGGACCGCCTCACCGGCATCCTGGGCCCGGCCGCGGAACTCCTCACCGTGACCCCGGGCCACGAGATCGCCCTGGCCGCAGCCTTCGGCACGGCCGCGGACGCGATCGCGGTGACCACCCCGGCTTCGGCGGCCGACGCCATCCGCCTCCTCCGCAAACAGGACGGCGGCCGAGCCCCCCTACTCCTGGCGGGATCCCCGGAGATGTATGCCGCGCCCCAAAGGGGCGCGGGGAACGGCGCGACCAGCCACGATGCACCTGTGGTCGAAGGCGCCGAAGCCGGGGCTGCGCCCGACAGGGGCGCGGGGAACTGCGCAGAGGCCGGCCCCCACGCACCCGCACCCGACCGCCGACCCCCCACGGCCCCCCCGTCAGGGAACTTCGCCGCAGATCTCGTCCGCGGCCCCGCCGACCTGATGCCCGCCGTACGGCGCCTCCTCGCCGGCATCGTCGTCGTCGACACCCTCGAAGCCGCCGAGGACCTGGTCTACCGCCACCCCCACCTCACCGCGGTGACCGCCGAAGGCGACCTCCTCGGCGCCCACTTCGCCCACGGCGGCTCCGCCGGCGCCCCCAGCCTGCTGGAAGTGCAGGCCTCCGTCGACGAGGCCGCCGCCGAGCTGGAGGAACTCGCCGTCCGCTGCGAGGAACTCTCCGGCACACAGGAGTCGGCCCAGGCGCACCGCAAGACGTGCGCGGCCCTCGTCGAGGAACTCGGCGAACGGCGCCGCGCCGCGGACCGCGAGAAGTCGGCCGTGGCCCAGCAGCTCGGCCGCCTGGCCGGACAGGCGCGCGGCGCGGCAGGCGAGGCGGAACGATCCACGGCCGCCGCCGCCCGCGCCCAGGACTCCCTCGACAAGGCTCTCGAAGAGGTCGAGATCCTCGCCGAACGGCTCGCCGTGGCCGAGGAGATGCCCGTCGAGGAGGAGCCCGACACCTCGGCGCGCGACCGCCTCGCCGCCGACGGCGCCAACGCCCGCCAGACCGAGATGGAGGCCCGCCTCCAGGTCCGTACCCACGAGGAGCGGGTCAAGGGGCTCGCCGGCCGCGCCGACTCCCTCGACCGCGCCGCCCGCGCGGAACGCGAGGCACGCGCGCGTGCCGAGCAGCGCCGCGCCCGGCTGCGCCACGAGGCGGCGGTCGCCGAGGCCGTCGCCGCCGGCGCCCGGCAGCTGCTCGCGCACGTCGAGGTCTCGGTCGGCCGGGCGGAGCGGGAACGCGCCGCCGCCGAGGCTGCGAAGGCCCGTCGCGAGCAGGAACTGACCGCCGCCCGCACCACCGGCCGCGACCTCAAGGCAGAACTCGACAAACTCACGGATTCAGTTCACCGGGGCGAGGTACTCGGCGCCGAGAAGCGGCTGCGGATCGAGCAGCTGGAGACCAAGGCGCTGGAGGAGCTCGGTGTCGAACCGGCGGGACTCGTCGAGGAGTACGGCCCGCACCAGCTGGTGCCGCCCTCGCCCCCCGCCGAGGGCGAGGTGCTGCCGGACGACCCCGAGCACCCGCGCAACCAGCCGAAGTCCTTCCACCGGGCCGAGCAGGAGCGCCGGCTCAAGGCGGCCGAGCGGGCCTACCAGCAGCTCGGCAAGGTCAACCCGCTGGCTCTGGAGGAGTTCGCGGCCCTCGAAGAACGGCACAAGTTCCTCAGCGAGCAGCTGGAGGACCTGAAGAAGACCCGCACCGATCTGCTCCAGGTCGTGAAGGAGGTCGACGAGCGGGTCGAGCAGGTCTTCACGGAGGCCTACCGGGACACGGCCCGCGAGTTCGAGGGCGTCTTCAGCCGCCTCTTCCCGGGCGGCGAGGGCCGGCTGATCCTCACCGACCCCGACAACATGCTCACCACGGGTGTGGACGTCGAGGCCCGGCCGCCGGGCAAGAAGGTCAAGCGGCTCTCCCTGCTGTCGGGTGGCGAACGCTCGCTGACCGCCGTCGCGATGCTGGTGTCGATCTTCAAGGCCCGCCCCAGCCCGTTCTACGTCATGGACGAGGTCGAGGCGGCCCTCGACGACACCAACCTGCAACGGCTGATCCGCATCATGCAGGAGCTCCAGGAGTCGTCCCAGCTCATCGTGATCACGCACCAGAAGCGGACGATGGAGGTCGCCGACGCGCTGTACGGCGTGTCCATGCAGGGCGACGGTGTGTCGAAGGTCATCAGCCAGCGGCTGCGCTGACGCCGGGTCCCGCCGACATCTGCGGGTGCGGGTGCGTCGTGGCTGGTCGCGCAGTTCCTCGCGCCCCTGGCTAGATCATCTCCTCCTACTCTTCAAGAAGTGAACGCATCTTCATTGCGTGGTATCTACAACTTCACACTCCACCGCCTATTGACTTCGAAACTTGAAGGCATAGTCTCTGCAACGTTGCTTTTACCTTCAGGTGTGAGTGGTGTGCGGATGTGCGCCACTTAGACCTGGGAGGGCTCACCCCCCACCCCCGGCGACGTTGCCGGTGGCCCGAGGAGTTTCTTGTGACCAGCACTGCGCAGGCACCCCAGTCAGGAGCCGGGACGGCTCACCCCGATCACCTCGGGCATGTCATCTTCATCGCGGCGGCGGCTGCGATGGGCGGTTTCCTCTTCGGCTACGACAGCTCCGTCATCAACGGTGCCGTCGAGGCCATCCGGGACCGCTACGACATCGGGTCCGCGGCTCTCGCCCAGGTCATCGCCATCGCCCTGATCGGCTGCGCCATCGGCGCCGCGACCGCCGGCCGGATAGCCGACCGCATCGGCCGCATCCGCTGCATGCAGATCGCCGCCGTGCTGTTCACCGTCAGCGCCGTCGGCTCTGCGCTGCCCTTCGCCCTCTGGGACTTCGCCTTCTGGCGGATCATCGGCGGCTTCGCCATCGGCATGGCCTCCGTCATCGGCCCCGCCTACATCGCCGAGGTCGCCCCGCCGGCCTACCGCGGCCGTCTCGGCTCCTTCCAGCAGGCCGCGATCGTCGTCGGCATCGCCATCTCGCAGCTGGTCAACTGGGGTCTGCTGAACGCCGCCGGCGGCGACCAGCGCGGCAAGCTGATGGGCCTGGAGGCCTGGCAGGTCATGCTCGGCGTCATGGTGGTCCCGGCCGTCCTGTACGGCCTGCTCTCTCTCGCGATCCCGGAGTCCCCGCGCTTCCTGCTCTCCGTCGGCAAGCGTGACCGCGCCCGCGCGATCCTCGCCGAGGTCGAGGGCGAGAGCGCCGACCTGGACGCCCGGGTCGCCGAGATCGAGCACGCCATGAAGAGCGAGCACAAGTCCACGTTCAAGGACCTGCTCGGCGGCTCCTTCTTCTTCAAGCCGATCGTCTGGGTCGGTATCGGCCTCTCCGTCTTCCAGCAGTTCGTCGGCATCAACGTCGCGTTCTACTACTCCTCGACGCTGTGGCAGTCGGTCGGTGTCGACCCGACGGACTCGTTCTTCTACTCCTTCACGACGTCGATCATCAACATCATCGGCACCGTGATCGCGATGATCTTCGTGGACCGCATCGGCCGCAAGCCGCTGGCCCTCATCGGTTCGGTCGGCATGGTCGTCGGCCTGGCGCTGGAGGCCTGGGCCTTCTCCTACCACCTGGTCGACGGCAAGCTCCCGTCCGCGCAGGGCTGGACCGCCCTGATCGCCGCGCACATCTTCGTCCTCTTCTTCGCCCTGTCCTGGGGTGTGGTCGTCTGGGTCATGCTCGGCGAGATGTTCCCGAACAAGATCCGCGCCGCCGCCCTGGGCGTGGCCGCCGCCGCGCAGTGGATCGCCAACTGGGCGATCACCGCGAGCTTCCCGTCGCTGGCCGACTGGAACCTCTCCGGCACCTACGTGATCTACACGGTCTTCGCGGCCCTCTCCATCCCGTTCGTCCTCAAGTACGTCAAGGAGACGAAGGGCAAGTCCCTGGAGGAGATGGGCTGACCCGTACCGGGAGCCCCCCGAACTCGGGGAGAAGGGCCAAGTCCCCGCTGCCCCTCTCCTCGTACCCTCCGTCGCCCCGCCCGGTCACTGCCCGGGCGGGGCGACGGTTCGCATGCGCCCGCCGGCTCCGACGCTCCTCGGTCCACCCGGCCGCCGTGCACCCCGCATCGCGATCCGGCGCAGAATCCCCGGTCCCCGGTCCTGACCTCTGCCGCACCTTTTTCCCCGCCGCAACGGCGACCGGCCGCGACGGCGCTGCCCGGCGGTGTCCGGCGGTGCCCGGCGGTGCCGAATCCTCCCGCACCCGCCGTCGGCACGCCTCGCCCCCGCTACGCCGCCAGCGCCGGGAGCACGGTCTCCGCGAACAACCGCAGGCTCCGCCACCCCTCGGCCACCGGCATCCCGCCGGCCAGCGGGTGCAGCACCAGGTTGTCCAGCCCCGCCGACACGCACTCCTCCGGCGTGAGGATGCGGTAGACGCCCTCCGCGCGGAGTTCCGCCACCGTCGTCGCCCCCGAGCGCACCGCCGAGTGGATCTCCCCGGACTGCCAGGACGCGTACGTCAGGGCCTCGTGCAGGAAGTGCTCGCCGTACTCCGCCCACGCCCGGTCCGGGTCCTCGGCGATGTGCAGCAGCGGTGTCTCGGCCGTGGGCATCATCGTCCAGCCCTCCGTGCCGTACTCGGTGAGCCGCTCCTTGTAGTACGCCTCCAGCTCCGGCAGGTGCGCGCTCGGGAAGAACGGCAGGCCGAGGCGGGCGGCGCGGCGGGCGGCGGCCCTGGAGGAACCGCCGACCAGGAGGAGCGGGTGGGGGTCGGTGAGCGGGCGCGGGGTGACCCGTACCGTACGGCCCCGGTACTCGAACTCCTCCCCGGTCCACGCCTTCAGCAGCGTCTCAAGGAACTCGTCCTGGAGCCGCCCGCGCCGCTTCCAGTCCACGTCGAACAGGGCGTACTCCTCGGGCCGGTAGCCGATCCCGGCGACCGTCACCAGCCGGCCCCCGCTGAGCAGGTCGAGGACCGCGATGTCCTCCGCGAGCCGCAGCGGGTCGTGCAGCGGGCCGATCACCGCCGACACGGTCACCGCGATGGTCCGGGTCGCCCCGAACACCGCGCCCGCGAAGGCGAACGGCGACGGCAGCCAGTTGTTGCCGACGCCGTGGTGCTCCTCGGTCTGCACGGTGGTGACCCCGTGCTCGTCGGCGTACGCGGCCATGTCGAGGGCCGCTCGGTACCGGGCGCCCAGACTGGCCGGGGAGGCGCCGGGCTCGACGAGGTTGAAGCGGACGACCGAGACGGGCATGGGAGTTCCCCTTCACCTTGGCTGGCCGGGCGGGTGTGCGGGGACAGTAGCTGACGGTGCGTCAGACAGCCAGGGGTGCGGGCTTCCCGGCCGCCGCCGGTACCACCGCCGGCTTCGGCAGCACCGCGTAGAGCAGGCCCGACACGGCGATCGTGGCGATCCAGCCGAGGCCGTACCGGCCGACGGGGTTGTTCGTGGCGAGCGGCCCGGTGAACCAGTCGCAGGTGGTGCAAAGCAGCCCGGCCGCCAGGCCGAGCGCCCAGGCCGCGACGGCGGCGGGGGAGAAGCCCGCCCGGTACCAGTAGGCGCTGGTGCGCGTGGTGTCGAGGAGGGCCGCGGCGTCGTACTCCCGGCGGCGGAGCATGTCGGTCCCGAACACCCCCACCCACGCCGAGAACGCCACCGCCAGCAGCGACAGGAAGGCGGTGAAGGAGGCCATGAAGGAGGTGGCCGCCAGCATCAGGACGGCCGCGAGGGCCAGCGAGATGACCGCGTTGACGGAGACCGCCCAGGGGCGGGGCACCCGGAAGCCGAGCGTCTGCGCGGTGAAGCCCGCCGAGTACATCGACATCGCGTTGATCAGCACCATCCCGACCAGGGCGATGAGCAGGTAGGGGACCCCCAGCCAGAGCGGCAGGATCGCGCCGAGGAAGGAGACCGGGTCGGCCGCCCTGGCGAGGTCCGGGGTACCGGACGCCGTCACCGCGCCCGTCAGGACCAGGGGGAGTACGACGATCCCGGCACCGCCGACCGTGTTGCGTACGATCGCCGCCGAGGACGCCGTACCCGGCAGATACCGTGTGAAGTCCGGCGCGGCCGGCGCCCAGCTCATCCCGCCGGCCGCGATCAGCCCGGCCCCGGCGACCATCGCGGCCGTGGGACCGGCGGGCTGCCCGAACACCCGGGCCCAGTCCGTCACCGCGACCAGGCGCCCGAGCACCAGCAGCGAGAAGCCGCCGAACAGCCAGGTCGCCCACCGGCTGCAGTACCGCACCGCCCTGATGCCCATGCCGGAGATCGCGAACGTGGCGATCACGAAGAGGAGGAGCGTGACGACGACCAGGGCGGTGCTGCTCCCGATCCCGAACAGGATGTGGAGGACGGTCAGCGCGGCGTAGGAGCCGGTCACCGCGTTGATCGTCTCCCAGCCCCAGCGCGCGACCCAGATCAGCGCCCCGGGCAGCAGGTTGCCGCGCTGGCCGAAGACCGCCCGGGAGAGCGCCATGCCCGGTGCGCCGCCACGCTTCCCGGCGATGCCGACGAGGCCGACCAGGCCGTACGACACGACCGGCGCCGCGACGCCGACCACCAGGGACTGCCAGAAGTTCAGCCCGAACGACACGGCGAGGCTCGCGCCCACGGTCACCAGCAGGACGGTGATGTTGGCGGCGATCCAGGTGGGGAGCAGACCGCGGGGTGTGCCGGTGCGCTCGGAGTCCGGGACCGGTTCGATGCCCCGGGTTTCGAGGCCGTGGTGCTCCAGCGACTCTTCGAGATGTTCGAGCGGGCCGTCGTGGTGGGCGGTGGTGCTCATAGGCAGTCATCGTACGTGAAACCGGCTAATGCCATCAAAAGGGGCATCCGTATTCGGAGGATCATCCAGAAACTCCCGCGCGAGGGAGCAAAGTCGGCCGCGGGGGAGGGATGGATACTGGACGGGTTATGGAAACCGTCATCCTTGCTGTAGTCATCGCCGTGGTCGTGCTCGGTGCGCTCGGCGGGCTCGTCGTCGGCAGCCGGCGCAAGAAGTCGCTGCCCCCGCCGCCCCCCGCCGCGCCCGACATCACCGCGCCCCCGGCCGAGCCGCACGTCGGCGACGAGGCCGAGACGCCGCGCGACGAACCGCGCCGGACGATAGAGGAGGTCGACCTTCCCGACGGCTCGGCTTCCGTCGCCGTCGAAGAGCCCCCCGCGGTCGAAGCGCCCGAGATCGAGATCCCCGAGCCCACCGCCGGCCGGCTGGTCCGGCTGCGCGCCCGGCTCTCCCGCTCGCAGACCGCCCTCGGCAAGGGGCTGCTCACGCTGCTCTCGCGCGAGCACCTCGACGACGAGACCTGGGAGGAGATCGAGGACATCCTGCTCACCGCCGACGTCGGCGTGCAGCCCACCACCGAGCTGGTCGACCGGCTGCGCGAGCGCGTCAAGGTGCTCGGCACCCGCACCCCCGGGGAACTGCGCGCCCTGCTGCGGGAGGAGCTCCTCAAGCTGGTCGGCACCGACGCCGACCGCGAGGTGAAGACCGAGCCCGCCGAGCGCAAGCCGGGCATCGTGATGGTCGTCGGCGTCAACGGCACCGGCAAGACCACCACCACCGGCAAGCTCGCCCGCGTCCTCGTCGCCGACGGCCGTACGGTCGTCCTCGGCGCCGCCGACACCTTCCGGGCCGCCGCCGCCGACCAGCTCCAGACCTGGGGCGAGCGGGTCGGCGCCTACACCGTGCGCGGCCCGGAGGCCGGTGACCCCGCCTCCGTCGCCTTCGACGCGGTGAAGGAGGGCAAGGAGATGGGGGTGGATGTCGTGCTGATCGACACCGCCGGGCGTCTTCATACCAAGACCGGGCTCATGGACGAGCTCGGCAAGGTCAAGCGCGTCGTCGAGAAGCACGCCCCGCTGGACGAGGTGCTGCTCGTCCTCGACGCCACCACCGGGCAGAACGGCCTCGTCCAGGCCCGGGTCTTCGCCGAGGTCGTCGACATCACCGGCATCGTCCTCACCAAGCTGGACGGCACCGCCAAGGGCGGCATCGTGATCGCGGTCCAGCGCGAACTGGGCGTCCCGGTCAAGCTGATCGGCCTGGGCGAGGGCGCGGACGACCTGGCGCCGTTCGAGCCGGAAGCGTTCGTGGATGCCCTTATCGGTGACTGACCTTAGCCGGGTGGATCCACCCGCCTTCGTGAGAAGCGCCCGTTCCCCGGATCCGGTCCCGGGGGCGGGCGCTTCGGCGTACGGGCCGTCCGGGTCCGCCGCGGCTACGCCCGCGACCGGTGGGCCACGTAGGCCAGGGTCCCCAGCAGCAGCCTCGCCGCCGGCGGCCTCGTCGCCGAGTCCAGGGCCGGCGGGCGCAGCCAGCGCACCGGGCCCAGGCCGCCCCGGTCGGACGGCGGGGCGGTGATGTGCGTGCCCGTGCCGAGGCCGCGCAGGTCCAGGGAGGTCGGGTCGTCCCAGCCCATGCGGTAGAGCAGTCCGGGGAGTTCGGCGGTGGCGCCGGGGGCGACCAGGAACTGGGCGCGGCCGTCCGGGGTGGCGGTGACCGGGCCGAGCGGGAGGCCCATCCGCTCCAGGCGGACCAGGGCGCGGCGCCCGGCGGGCTCGGCGACCTCGATCACGTCGAACGCGGAGCCGACCGGCAGCATCACGGCCGCGCCGGGGAACTCGCCCCAGGCCTTGGTGACCTCGTCGAGCGTGGCGCCCGCGGGCACCTGGGGCGCGAAGTCCAGCGGATGCGCTCCCGGCGCGGGACAGTCGGCGTGTCCGCAGGAGCACGCCCCGGCCGCGGCCCGGGCGCCCGGGACCACGTCCCAGCCCCACAGTCCGGTGAACTCGGCGACGGCGGTGCAGTCCGATGAACGACCCCGCCGGCGCGTGCCGGAGCGGATCTCGCGAATGCCGCCGATCGTGAAGCCCATGCCCCCTCCAACGGGTCCGCCGCGCCGGTGGTTACGACACGGAACGAGACGGAAACGGAACGTGACGCTACGGCTCCGCCTTCCCTCCGGACCGCAAGGTCACGGCAGCGCTCCGAAGCTCTCCGGGTGGTGCACCTGGGCATGTGCGCCCCTGAGTACACCGCTCCGCCTACTCCTGGCCGTCCTATGTCAAGTGAATCGCGCCAAGGGCATCGTGAGTTCATTCGAAGGGGTGGCGAATGGTGGCGTTTCCGGGATCGCCGTGGCTGGAGCAGTGATCGTAGGATTACTTTGAGTGCACGAGGCCTGGGGGCACTTGCACTCGTGGGTATGCCGGAGGCAACTCGGGATCCCGTTCGAAGGGTGAGAACTACCGGACGGGCAGCCGTATTTACCGGCATTCTGATAGGGCTTGGCGCATCCGGCATCAAGTGGTCTCAGGGATGGGGGCGTTCCAGTGGGCGGCAACGGCGGAAGCGGGGCGACCGCGACCAGTACCGACAAGCGCCCCAACGAGCTGCTCAACTCGTGGTTCGTGCGCAGCGGCTGGTCGAAGGGCGAGCTGGCGCGGCAGGTGAACCGCAGAGCACGCCAGTTGGGCGCCAACCACATCTCCACGGACACGTCCAGGGTGCGCCGCTGGCTCGACGGGGAGAACCCGCGCGAGCCGATCCCCCGGATCCTCTCCGAGCTGTTCTCCGAGCGGTTCGGCTGTGTCGTCTCGGTCGAGGACCTCGGTCTGCGGGCCGCCCGCCAGTCGCCCTCCGCGACCGGCGTCGACCTGCCCTGGACGGGCCCGCAGACGGTGGCCCTGCTCAGCGAGTTCTCGCGCAGCGACCTCATGCTGGCGCGGCGCGGCTTCCTCGGAACCTCGCTGGTGCTGTCGGCGGGCCCGTCCCTCATCGAACCCATGCAGCGCTGGCTGGTCCCCTCGCCGGGCGGCCCGCAGCAGGCCTCCGAGCCGGCCGCCGACCCCCGCCGCCCGGGCCGCATCTCCCAGCCCGAGCTGGCCCTCCTGGAGTCCACCACGGAGATGTTCCGCCAGTGGGACGCCCAGTGCGGCGGCGGGCTGCGCCGCAAGGCGGTCGTCGGCCAGCTGCACGAGGTCACCGACCTCCTCCAGGAGCCCCAGCCCGAGGCCACCGCCCGCAAGCTCTTCAAGGTCGCCGCCGAACTCGCCGAGCTGGCCGGGTGGATGTCGTACGACGTCGGTCTCCAGCCCACCGCCCAGAAGTACTTCGTGCTCGCCCTGCACGCGGCCAAGGAGGCCGGCGACAAGCCGCTCGGCTCGTACGTCCTCTCCAGCATGAGCCGCCAGATGATCCACCTCGGCCGGCCCGACGACGCCCTGGAGCTGATCCACCTCGCCCAGTACGGCAGCCGGGACTGCGCGAGCCCGCGCACCCAGTCGATGCTGTATGCGATGGAGGCCCGCGCCTACGCCAACATGGGCCAGCCCGGCAAGTGCAAGCGCGCGGTCCGGATGGCCGAGGACACCTTCGCCGAGGCCGACGAGTGGGACGAGCCGGATCCCGACTGGATCCGCTTCTTCTCCGAGGCCGAGCTCTACGGCGAGAACAGCCACTCCTTCCGCGACCTCGCCTATGTCGCGGGCCGCAGCCCGACCTACGCCTCGCTGGCCGAGCCGCTGATGCAGAAGGCCGTCGAACTGTTCGCGAAGGACACCGAGCACCAGCGGTCGTACGCGCTCAACCTCATCGGCATGGCCACCGTGCACCTGCTGCGCGGCGAACCCGAGCAGAGCACGGTTCTGGCCTCCGAGGCCATGGGCATCGCCAAGAAGGTGCGCTCCGAGCGCGTCAACACTCGTATTCGAAAGACGGTCGACTCGGCCGTCCGTGACCACGGCGACCTCGCCGCGGTCATCGACCTCACCGAACAGCTCGCCGTCGACCTCCCGGAGACCGCCGAGGCGGTCTGATCCCCGGTACCTCCCAGACCCCGGCCGCGGCCGGCCCTCCCGAACTGCCCGACTCGGCTCCCCCACGCCAGGTCATCGGAAGGCCGACCGCGGCCGGCTCTCCTTTTTGCGCCTAAACCGGCGCCGCTCTCGCGGACGTGGCTGGTCGCCGTAGGGGTCCTCAATTGATGGTTGCGCTTGATCTCGCAATGGTTGCGTCACGATAACGATCAGCGAGCCCGGAATCCGGTAGTTCATCCAGGCGTAACACGCGCGGCGCCTTCGTCACTCCGGCGAAACAACGAGGGGCAACGACCGAAACCGCGCTGCGCCAATCTCATGGCGCATAACCGGCCCACCCCCCGCTTGACCGGACCGCTCACGCTCCGACCCGCACGGGGCCGTACAACCGACGAGGAGACGCCGATGGCACCAGCCGCCATCACGCTTGCCGCGGAGGCACCCAAGCTGTCCTCCGCGAACACAGGCTTCATGCTCATCTGCTCCGCCCTGGTGCTGCTCATGACGCCGGGACTCGCCTTCTTCTACGGAGGCATGGTCCGCGTCAAGAGCACCCTGAACATGCTGATGATGAGCTTCGTCAGCATCGGGATCGTCACCATCCTGTGGGTGCTCTACGGCTTCTCCCTGGCCTTCGGCTCCAGCAACGGCTTCATCGGCTTCAACTCCGACTGGCTCGGCATGAGCAACGTCGGCCTGACGGAGCTCTGGGACGGCTACACCATCCCGATCTTCGTCTTCATGGTCTTCCAGATGATGTTCGCGGTCATCACCCCGGCCCTGATAAGCGGGGCCATCGCCGACCGCGTCAAGTTCTCGGCCTGGGCGCTCTTCGTCGCCCTGTGGCTGACGATCGTCTACGTCCCGGTCGCCCACTGGGTCTGGGGCGCCGACGGCTGGGCCTACAAGCTCGGCGTGATCGACTTCGCCGGTGGTACCGCGGTCCACATCAACGCCGGTGCCGGCGCCCTCGGCGTCATCCTGGTCATCGGCAAGCGCGTCGGCTTCAAGAAGGACCCGATGCGCCCGCACAGCCTCCCGCTGGTCATGCTCGGCGCCGGTCTGCTGTGGTTCGGCTGGTTCGGCTTCAACGCCGGCTCCTGGCTCGGCAACGACGACGGCGTCGGCGCGCTGATGTTCGTCAACACGCAGGTCGCCACCGCCGCCGCCATGCTCGCCTGGCTCGCCTACGAGAAGATCCGGCACGGCGCGTTCACCACCCTCGGTGCCGCCTCCGGCGCGGTCGCCGGTCTGGTCGCCATCACCCCGTCCGGTGGTGCGGTCTCCCCGCTCGGCGCGATCGCCGTCGGCGCCATCGCCGGTGTCGCCTGCGCCGCGGCCGTCGGCCTGAAGTTCAAGTTCGGCTACGACGACTCCCTGGACGTCGTCGGCGTCCACATGGTCGGCGGCATCATCGGCTCCCTGCTCATCGGCTTCTTCGCCACCGGCAAGGGCCAGTCCACCGCGACCGGCGTCTTCTACGGCGACCACTCCTTCACCCAGCTGTGGAAGCAGTTCGCCGGTGTCGGCGCGGTCCTCGCCTACTCCCTGGTCGCCTCGGCGGTCCTCGCCTTCCTCCTCGACAAGACCATCGGCATGCGGGTCAGCGAGGACGAGGAGGTCTCCGGCATCGACCAGGCCGAGCACGCCGAGACTGCATACGACTTCAGCGGCACGGGCGGCGGTGTCATCGGCGCGGTCTCCGCCTCGGCCCTGGCCGGTTCGAGCAAGAAGGTGGACGCATGAAGCTCATCACCGCCGTCGTGAAGCCCCACCGGCTCGACGAGATCAAGGAGGCCCTCCAGGCCTTCGGCGTCCACGGTCTCACGGTCACCGAGGCCAGCGGCTACGGTCGGCAGCGCGGCCACACCGAGGTCTACCGTGGTGCCGAGTACACGGTCGACCTGGTGCCCAAGATCCGCATCGAGGTGCTGGCCGAGGACGAGGACACCGAGCAGCTGATCGACGTCATCGTCAAGGCCGCCCGCACCGGCAAGATCGGTGACGGCAAGGTCTGGTCGCTCCCGGTCGAGACCGCCGTACGGGTCCGCACCGGCGAGCGCGGACCGGACGCACTGTAGAACAGAACCATCTGAATACAGGCAGGAGTCGCTGGGTGACGGGTACGGAAGTTCGGAACGACGCAGAGAACACGGGACCCAGCGGCTACGCGGCGGCCCGGCTGCGCCTCCTCACCGAGGGGGCGCGGTCCGGGCCGCCGCGCCGTACCGCCCTCGCCGAGCTGACCGACGAATGGCTGACCGGGCTGTTCGCGGCGGCCACCGAGGGCATCAGGGGCGGCGTCTCCCTGGTCGCCGTCGGCGGCTACGGCCGCGCCGAACTCTCCCCACGCAGCGACCTCGACCTCCTGCTGCTGCACGACGCCGCCGACTCCGGCGCGGTGGCCGCCGTCGCCGACCGGCTCTGGTACCCCGTCTGGGACCTGGGCCTGGCCCTCGACCACTCCGTGCGCACCCCCGCCGAGGCCCGCAGGACCGCGGGCGAGGACCTCAAGGTCCAGCTCGGCCTCCTCGACGCCCGGCACATCGCCGGCGACCTGGGCCTCACCTCCGGGCTGCGCACCGCGATCCTCGCCGACTGGCGCAACCAGGCGCCGAAACGTCTCCCCGAACTCCAGGAGCTGTGCGCCGAGCGCGCCGAACGCCAGGGCGAGCTCCAGTACCTCCTGGAACCCGACCTCAAGGAGGCCCGCGGCGGCCTCCGCGACGCCACCGCGCTGCGCGCCGTCGCCGCCTCCTGGCTGGCCGACGCCCCGCGCGAGGGCCTCGCCGACGCCCGCAGGCGCCTCCTCGACGTCCGCGACGCCCTGCACCTGACCACGGGCCGCGCCACCGACCGCCTCGCGCTCCAGGAGCAGGACCAGGTCGCCGCCGAACTGGACCTCCTCGACGCCGACACCCTGCTGCGCCAGGTCTACGAGTCCGCCCGCGTCATCTCGTACGCCAGTGACGTCACCTGGCGTGAAGTGGGGCGCGTACTGCGTTCACGCGCCGTCCGCCCGCGCCTGCGCGCCATGCTGGGCGGCGGCAAGCCGGTCACCGAGCGCTCCCCGCTCGCCGAAGGGGTCGTGGAGCAGGACGGCGAGGTGGTCCTCGCCCGCGCCGCACGCCCCGAACGCGACCCCGTGCTCCCGCTGCGCGCCGCAGCCGCCGCCGCCCAGGCCGGCCTCCCGCTCTCCCTGCACGCCGTCCGGCGCATGGCCGCCACCGCACGCCCCCTGCCCACGCCCTGGCCCGCCGAGGCCCGCGAGCAGCTGGTCACCCTGCTCGGCTCCGGCCGCCCCACCGTCGAGGTCTGGGAGGCGCTGGAGGCCGAGGGCCTGATCACCCGGCTGCTGCCCGACTGGGAGCGGGTCCGCTGCCGACCCCAGCGCAACGCCGTGCACGTCTGGACCGTCGACCGGCACCTCATCGAGACCGCCGTCCGCGCCTCCGAGTTCACCCGCCGCGTCCACCGCCCCGACCTGCTGCTGGTCTCCGCCCTGCTGCACGACATCGGCAAGGGCTGGCCCGGCGACCACTCGGTGGCCGGCGAGATCATCGTCAAGGACGTGGCGGCCCGGATCGGCTTCGACCGGGCCGACGTGGCGGTCCTGTCCACCCTCGTCCGCCACCACCTGCTGCTCATCGAGACCGCCACCCGGCGCGACCTGGACGACCCGGCCACGGTCCGCCTGGTCGCCGACGCGGTCGGCACCCAGGGCACCCTGGAGCTGCTGCACGCCCTCACCGAGGCCGACGCGCTGGCCACCGGACCGGCGGCCTGGTCCTCCTGGCGCGGTTCGCTCGTCACCGACCTGGTGAAGCGGGTCTCGGCCGTCCTCGCCGGGGACGGCGCCGACGAGCCCGAGCCGGGCGCGCCCACGGCCGAGCAGGAGCGGCTGGCCATCGAGGCCTTCCGCACCGGCGCCCCGGTCCTCGCCCTGCGCGCCCAGACCGAGCCGGCCGCCACCGACGACGAGCCCGCAGGCGAACCCGAACCGCTCGGCGTCGAGCTGCTCATCGCCGTACCCGACCAGCCGGGCGTGCTCCCGGCCGTCTCCGGCGTGCTCGCCGTGCACCGCCTGACCGTCCGCACCGCCGAGCTGCGCGCCCTGCAACTGCCCAACGACGTCGACGACGGCACGGTCCTGCTGCTCGACTGGCGGGTCGCGGCCGAGTACGGCTCCCTGCCGCAGGCCGCCCGGCTCCGCGCCGACCTGGTCCGCGCCCTGGACGGCTCCCTGGACATCGCGGGGCGCCTCGCGGAGCGGGACGCGGCCTACCCGCGGCGCCGCGGCTGGGTGGCCCCGCCGCCGCGCGTCACGGTGGCCTCCGCGGCCTCCCGGCACGCCACCGTGTTCGAGGTAAGGGCCCAGGACGCACCGGGCCTGCTGTTCCGGATCGGACGGGCGCTGGAGGACGCCGAGGTACGGGTGCGCAGCGCGCACGTCAGCACGCTCGGCTCCAACGCCGTCGACGCCTTCTACGTGACCGGCACCGACGACGCGCCGCTGCCCGCGGAGGAGGCGGCCTCCGTGGCGCGCAAGCTGGAGGAGACCCTGAGGGGCTGATCGCACGGCCGTGCACGGCGGGGACCACTTCCTTGCGCGGCCGGATACCCTGGAAGACGCTCACCGCCCCCGACTCCGAGGACCGACGCCGCCGTGTTCGACACTCTCTCCGACCGCCTTTCAGCGACCTTCAAGAATCTGCGCGGCAAAGGGCGTCTGAGCGAAGCGGACATCGACGCCACGGCCCGGGAGATCCGCATCGCGCTGCTCGAAGCCGACGTGGCCCTTCCGGTCGTCCGCACGTTCATCAAGAACGTCAAGGAGCGCTCGCTCGGCGCCGAGGTCTCCAAGGCGCTCAACCCGGCCCAGCAGGTCCTGAAGATCGTCAACGACGAGCTGGTCACGATCCTCGGCGGCGAGACCCGGCGGCTCCGGTTCGCCAAGCAGCCGCCCACCGTGATCATGCTGGCCGGTCTCCAGGGTGCCGGTAAGACCACCCTCGCGGGCAAGCTCGCCCACTGGCTCAAGGAGCAGGGCCACTCCCCGCTGCTCGTCGCCGCCGACCTCCAGCGCCCCAACGCCGTCAACCAGCTCAGCGTGGTCGCCGAGCGCGCCGGTGCCGCGGTCTACGCACCCGAGCCGGGCAACGGCGTCGGCGACCCGGTCAAGGTCGCCAAGGACTCCATCGAGTTCGCGAAGTCCAAGGTCCACGACATCGTGATCGTGGACACCGCCGGCCGGCTCGGCATCGACCAGGAGCTGATGCAGCAGGCGGCCGACATCCGGGACGCCGTCTCGCCCGACGAGATCCTCTTCGTCGTCGACGCCATGATCGGCCAGGACGCCGTCACCACCGCCGAGGCCTTCCGCGACGGCGTCGGCTTCGACGGCGTGGTCCTCTCCAAGCTCGACGGTGACGCCCGCGGTGGTGCCGCGCTCTCCATCCGCCAGGTCACCGGCAAGCCGATCATGTTCGCGTCGAACGGCGAGAAGCTCGACGACTTCGACGCGTTCCACCCGGACCGGATGGCCTCCCGCATCCTCGACATGGGTGACCTGCTCACCCTGATCGAGCAGGCGGAGAAGACGTTCAGCCAGGAAGAGGCCCAGAAGATGGCCTCCAAGCTGGCGTCCAAGAAGGGCCAGGACTTCACCCTGGACGACTTCCTGGCCCAGATGGAACAGGTCAGGAAGATGGGCTCCATCTCGAAGCTCCTCGGGATGCTGCCGGGCATGGGCCAGATCAAGGACCAGATCAACAACCTGGACGAGCGGGACGTCGACCGCACCGCCGCGATCATCAAGTCGATGACCCCGGGCGAGCGCCAGGACCCGACGATCATCAACGGCTCGCGCCGCGCCCGTATCGCCAAGGGCTCCGGTGTCGAGGTCAGCGCGGTCAAGGGGCTCGTCGAGCGGTTCTTCGAGGCCCGCAAGATGATGTCCCGCATGGCGCAGGGCGGCGGGATGCCGGGCATGCCGGGGATGCCGGGCATGGGCGGCGGCCCCGGCCGTACCAAGAAGCAGCCGAAGCAGGCCAAGGGCAAGCAGCGCTCCGGCAACCCGATGAAGCGCAAGCAGCAGGAGCTGGAGGAGGCCCAGCGCCGCGAGGCCGCGGCCCAGGGCGGCGCCTTCGGCCTGCCGCAGCAGGGCGCTCAGGACTTCGAGCTGCCGGACGAGTTCAAGAAGTTCATGGGCTGAGTTCACCTGTGCGGGTGCCAGGGGTTGGTCCGTGTCGTACGGTCCGCATATGACCAACCCCGCGCCGCCGCGCAAGTCACCCGACCAGCCCTGGCGTACCGAGGGCGCTCCCGAGGAGCCCCCGAAGCCGCCGAACGGCGGGCGGCGGATGCACGGCGGCTGGTGGCGGCTGATCGTCACCGCCCTTGTGGTGTACCTGCTGGCCAACCTGGTGCTGTCCTACTTCGACCAGGAGAACGAGCCGACGATTTCGTACACCGAGTTCAGCAGGCAGGTGGACGCGGGCAACGTCGAGAAGATCTACGCCAAGGGCGACTCGATCCAGGGCCAGCTCAAGAAGGAGCAGAAGAACCCCGAGGGCGGCCAGAAGTACACCAAGTTCAACACCGAGCGCCCCTCCTTCGCCGGCGACGACCTCTGGACCAGCCTGACCAAGCACAACGTGACGGTCACCGCCGAGCCGGTCGTCCAGCACCGCAGTTTTCTCGCCAACCTGCTGATCTCACTGGCGCCGATCATCATCCTGGTCGCGGTGTGGGTCTTCATCGCCCGCCGGATGAGCGCGGGCCTAGGCGGCGCGGGCGGCATGCTGGGCCGCAAGGCGCCGCCCAAGCCGGTCGAACTGGAGCCCGGCCAGCAGCGCACCACCTTCGAGGACGTGGCCGGCATCGACGAGGTCGAGGGCGAGCTCAACGACGTCGTCGACTTCCTGAAAAACCCCGACGCCTACCGGAAGATGGGCGCCAAGATGCCGCGCGGTGTGCTGCTCGCCGGCCCGCCCGGCACCGGCAAGACGCTGCTCGCGCGGGCCGTCGCCGGCGAGGCGGGGGTGCCGTTCTTCTCGGCCTCCGCCTCCGAGTTCATCGAGATGATCGTCGGCGTCGGCGCCTCACGCGTGCGGGAGCTGTTCGCCGAGGCCCGCAAGGTCGCCCCCTCCATCATCTTCATCGACGAGATCGACACCATCGGCCGGGCCCGCGGCGGCGGTGCCTCGATGGGCGGCCACGACGAGCGCGAGCAGACCCTCAACCAGATCCTCACCGAGATGGACGGCTTCTCCGGCTCCGAGGGCGTCATCGTCATCGCGGCCACCAACCGTGCCGACATCCTCGACCCCGCGCTCACCCGGCCCCGCCGCTTCGACCGGGTCGTCCAGGTCTCACCCCCCGACCGCACGGGGCGCGAGGCCATCCTGGAGATCCACACCCGCCAGATCCCGCTCGCCCCCGGCGTCGACCTCGCCCAGGTCGCCCGCACCACCCCGGGCATGACCGGCGCCGAACTGGCCAACCTCGCCAACGAGGCCGCCCTCCTCGCCGTCAAGCGCAAGCAGGACCAGGTCACCCAGTCCGACCTCTCGGAGGCACTGGAGAAGGTCCAACTGGGTGCCGAACGGCCGCTGGTGATGCCCGAGGAGGAGCGCAGGCGCACCGCCTACCACGAGAGCGGGCACGCCCTGCTCGGCATGCTCCAGCCCGGCGCCGACCCGGTCCGCAAGATCACCATCGTGCCGCGCGGCCGGGCCCTCGGCGTCACGCTCTCCACGCCGGACGCCGACAAGTACGCGTACACCGAGGAGTACCTGCGCGGCCGGATCATCGGTGCCCTCGGCGGCATGGCGGCCGAGCAGGTCGTCTACGGCGTGATCACCACCGGCTCGGAGAGCGACCTGGAGCAGGTCACCAACATCGCCCGCGGAATGGTCTCCCGCTGGGGCATGAGCGAGGAGGTCGGCCGCCTCTCCGCCCTCCCGAGCGACGCCCAGCAGGCCTACGGCCTCGCCGCCGCACCCCAGACCCTCGACGCCATCGACACCGAGATGCGCCGCATCGTCGACGAGTGCTACGCCGAGGCCCGCCGCAAACTCGTCGACCACCGCGGCCAACTGGACGCCCTGGCCCAGGCCCTCCTGGAGAACGAGACCCTGGAGGAGGCGGACGCCTACCGCATCGCGGGCATCACCCGCCTGACCAAGGACCTGGACGAGGCCTGAGCGCCCCGCATCCGAGCGCCCCGCGTTCGAGCGCCCTCGCTTGAGCGCCCCAGAGGGGCGCGGGGAACTGCGCGACCAGCCCCCACGGTGCCGCACCCGGACACGGCGGCCGAGACCCGGTGTCAGCGCACCCGCGCAATCAGGTACCGGAACACATTCGGCATCCACACCGTGCCGTCCGCCCGCTGATGCGGATGCAGCGCCTCGGCCAGCTCCTTGCCGACCTGCTCCTCGTCGGTCGCCAGGATCCCCGCGTCGAACAGCCCGGTGGACAACAGCCCCCGCACCGCACTGTCCGCGTCGGCGTACCCGAACGGGCAGGAGACCCGCCCGGACCCGTCGATCCGCAGGCCGGCCCGCTGGGCGACCTCCTCCAGATCGTCCCGGCGCGTCGGGCGCCAACTCCCCGCGCTCCGCAAAGGATCAGCCAATCTCGCCGCCACCCGCAGCACGGACGAGGTCGCGCAGCGCTCCGGCGGACCCCAGCCGGCCAGCACCACGGCCGCCCCGCGCTCCGCCAGCGGAGTCGCCTCGGCCAGCAGGTCACCGAGGAGTCCGGCGTCGCCGGCCAGGCAGCCGATCGGGTCGAAGGCGGTGATCAGGTTGTACGCCGCTGCCTGCGCGTCCGCCGCGTCCCGGGGCGTGCCCTCGACGATCATCCGGGCGGCACGCCCACGCGCGCGTGCACCGGGGGCCGGGTCGGGCAGCAGGCGCTCACGGGCGAGGGCGAGCCGTTCGGGGGAGGAGTCGACTCCGGTGACCGCGGCCCCTCTGGCCGCCGCCATCAGCAGGGCGAGACCGGATCCGCAGCGCAGGCCGAGCAGCCGGGTGGCCGGGCCCACTTCGAGTCGCTCGTGGACGGTCTCGTAGAGCGGTACCAGCATCCGCTCCTGGATCTCGGACCAGTCACGCGCGCGTGCGCCCAGGTTCACACGGGGTGGTGAGCCCGCGTGAGAAAGGTGGTGCCGCACGAGCGTAGGTGTCATAGGTAAGCGCCCCAATCCGCAGAGAGATACGCACTGACCGATTCCGTGGCCCCCGTGCCGTGCGCTCGCACTTCCCACCTATGCCACATAACTCCGGGCTCGCGATGGCGTCCAGAGGTCGCGGGTCCCCGCTTGTGCATGGACTATGACTGTGGCGAGATTTCACATCCCGGCAACTTGGGGCTCTACCATCGGACCCACGACACGGCGGTTCTGGCCATGGTCGGCCGGGACGGTGACGGTAGGGAGTCCCGTCGTCCGGGGACGGGCCGGTGCCGGACGACCGCGGGCCGCGGGTAACGCCGGGGCCGCCGCGGACGCTGAGCGGGGTGGGGCCCCGGCCACGAGAGCGACCGAAACGTCTCTTGCGCATCCGCCGACCTCCGGCGTCCAGGCGTCCGGACCAGGGGTACGTGGTGGGTCGTACGTCAGACTACGCACCGGCTTGGTATGAGCTGTGAGGCTTCTCCGCAGATCAGCGCACCCGTGGTCGTCTCCGCGCATCAGCGGCAACTGACGGGTACGTGCAAATTATTTGGGATGCCCCGGAATAGGAACACAGGGGCCCTCCCGCTCGTTCTCATTACGTGAGCACGACACAGACACCACCTGTTCTCGCCGCAGAGCTGGCAGAGGCGTGGGCCGACATTCAGCGGTACCACCCCGAGCTGCCGGACCTTGCCGCGCCAGAGTCCCTGATCGGGGAGTCGTCGTCCGCGTGCGGTCACGAGCTCTCCTTCGAACGGCTGCTCCATGAGGCAGTCCACGGCATCGCCGCGTCCCGGGGAGTCCGCGACACCTCCCGGGCCGGCCGCTACCACAACCGCCGATTCCTCGCGATCGCCGAGGAGCTGGGCCTGGACCACCCCGACGAGCCGCATCCCAGCAGCGGCTTCTCGCTGGTCACGCTCAACCCCGAGGCGAAGCGACGCTACCGCCCGACCATCGAGAGACTGCAGCGCGCTCTCAAGGCGCACACGGTGGCCACGTCCGCCGACACCTCCCGCACCTTCCGCGGACCGGCCGCCCGGCACGGCTCCTCCGGTGGTGGCGTCCGCGTCAAGGCGGTATGCGACTGCGGTCGCAACGTCCGGGTGGTCCCGTCGGTCCTGGCGCAGGCTCCCATCGTCTGCGGCGGCTGCGGCAAGCCGTTCCGGATCCCGGAGGTCGTGGGAGCGGCATAGGCCACGGCTGCTCGTGGCAGCCGCAGCCATTGTTCGTCCCACACCCCCGGGCCGACGGCGCCGGTCAGCGCACCCGACGTGACCTCACCTCCACGCCGGGTGCCTCTCCGGCATGCCTCCGCGCTCCCGCCCGACCGTCGGCCGGAGCGACCCGCAGGGTGTGGCACAATGGCTAGCTGTACTCGACAGCCGCACAGGACCCCTCTCTCCTCCGGCTGACGCGTCCATCGGGCACTCGGGTACCGCAACCCCACGCGGCAATCTCGCCGTGCCCAAACACGTCAAAACCAGGAGAACCCACTCCCGTGGCAGTCAAGATCAAGCTGAAGCGTCTGGGCAAGATCCGTTCGCCTCACTACCGCATCGTCGTCGCCGACTCCCGCACCCGCCGTGACGGCCGTGCGATCGAGGAGATCGGCAAGTACCACCCGACCTACAACCCGTCGGTCATGGAGGTCGACGCCGACCGCGTCGCCTACTGGCTCGGCGTCGGCGCCCAGCCGACCGAGCCCGTGCTCGCCATCCTGAAGAAGACCGGCGACTGGCAGAAGTTCAAGGGCGAGCCCGCCCCGGCTCCGCTGCTCGTGGCCGCTCCGAAGGCCACGCGTCCGACGTTCGAGGCGCTCGGCGGTGACGACGAGGGCAAGGGTGAGGCGATCACCCAGAAGAAGAAGGCTGAGAAGAAGGACGAGGCCGCGGCTGAGTCCGAGTCGACCGAGGCCTGAGCAGCATGCTCGAAGAGGCGCTTGAGCACCTCGTGAAGGGCATCGTCGACAACCCCGACGATGTGCAGGTCGCCTCGCGCAACCTGCGCCGCGGGCGCGTGCTGGAGGTCCGGGTGCACCCCGACGACCTCGGCAAGGTGATCGGCCGCAACGGCCGCACCGCGCGTGCCCTGCGCACCGTCGTGGGCGCCATCGGCGGTCGTGGAGTCCGCGTCGACCTCGTCGACGTCGACCACGTCCGCTGACGCTTCATCGCAACCGGCTCGGGCCGGGGAGGGCCGTAACCGGCTGTCCCCGGCCCGCAGTCGTATGAGCAGGTTGCGCAGCAGGAGCAGGCCGAGCAGGAGATGACAGGAGAACAGGCACAGTGCAGCTCGTAGTCGCACGGATCGGCCGCGCCCACGGCATCAAGGGCGAGGTCACCGTGGAGGTACGTACCGACGAACCGGAGCTCCGGCTCGGGCCCGGCGCCGTACTCGCCACCGATCCCGCCGGCGTGGGACCGCTCACCATCGAGACGGGCCGCGTGCACAGCGGTCGCCTGCTCCTGCGCTTCGAGGGCGTCAAGGACCGCACCGGCGCCGAGGCCCTGCGCAACACCCTCCTGATCGCCGAGATCGACCCGGAGGAACTGCCCGAGGGCGAGGACGAGTACTACGACCACCAGCTCATGGACCTGGACGTGGTCACCGTCGACGGCACCGAGGTCGGCCGGATCACCGAGATCTCGCACCTGCCCTCCCAGGACCTCTTCATCGTCGAGCGGCCCGACGGCAGCGAGGTGATGATCCCGTTCGTGGCGGAGATCGTCACCGAGATCGACCTGGAGGAGCAGCGGGCCGTCGTCGCGCCGCCGCCCGGCCTGATCGACGACCGCGCGGAGACCGCCTCGGCCAGGGACGACGACGCATGAGGCTCGACGTCGTCACCATCTTTCCCGAGTACCTCGAACCCCTGAACGTCTCCCTGGTCGGCAAGGCACGCGCGCGTGGGCAGCTCGGCGTCCACGTGCACGACCTGCGCGGATGGACGTACGACCGGCACAACACGGTCGACGACACGCCCTACGGCGGCGGGCCCGGCATGGTCATGAAGACCGAGCCCTGGGGCGACGCCCTCGACACCGTCCTCGCCGACGGCTACGAGACCGGCGCGCACGCCCCCGCGCTGATCGTCCCCACTCCGAGCGGCCGTCCCTTCACCCAGGAACTCGCCGTCGAGCTCTCCGAGCGCCCCTGGCTGATCTTCACACCGGCCCGCTACGAGGGCATCGACCGGCGGGTCATGGACGAGTACGCCACCCGGATGCCGGTCCACGAGGTCTCCATCGGCGACTACGTCCTCGCCGGCGGCGAGGCGGCCGTACTGGTGATCACGGAGGCCGTGGCCCGGCTGCTGCCCGGGGTCCTCGGGAACGCCGAGTCGCACCGCGACGACTCCTTCGCGCCCGGCGCCATGGCGAACCTCCTGGAGGGCCCCGTCTACACCAAGCCGCCCGTCTGGCGCGGCCAGGACATCCCCGACGTGCTGCTCAGCGGCCACCACGGCAAGATCGCCCGCTGGCGCCGCGACGAGGCCCTGAAGCGGACCACCGCCCACCGGCCCGACCTGATCGAGCGCTGCGACCCCAAGGCCTTCGACAAGAAGGACCGCGAGATGCTCTCCATCCTGGGCTGGGCCCCGGACCCGGAGGGCGAACCCCACGGCCGATTTTGGCGCAGGCCACAGGGCGTGGAAGAATAGGCCGCTGTTGTGCGCCCGTCCGGCGTGCGCCCCTGCCGCAGGGGGACACGACGCCCGCCCCGACCCGCCACGGCAGACCCCATGGAACACCTAGTTTCCGTTGATGACCTGTGGCATCAGCGAGGAAAGCAGACGAAATGTCTCACCTGCTCGACACCGTCGACTCCGCGTCGCTGCGCAGCGACGTCCCGGCCTTCCGCCCGGGTGACACCGTCAACGTCCACGTCCGCGTCATCGAGGGCAACCGCTCCCGTGTGCAGCAGTTCAAGGGCGTTGTGATCCGCCGCCAGGGCAGCGGTGTCCGCGAGACCTTCACGGTCCGCAAGGTCTCCTTCTCCGTCGGCGTCGAGCGCACCTTCCCGGTGCACACCCCGATCGTCGAGAAGATCGAGCTCGTCACCCGCGGTGACGTGCGTCGCGCCAAGCTGTACTACCTGCGCGAGCTGCGCGGCAAGGCCGCGAAGATCAAGGAGAAGCGCGAGAACTGATCTCGCGAACGGGGTTCTTATCGGGGCCGGATAGCATCTGGCCCCGATGGACACCGAAGCACAGCACACGGAGCGCGACCGCTCCTCCCGCCCCGAACCGGAGGCCGCGGAGGACCGGTCGCGTTTCGCGTTGGTGGGGCGGGCCGCCGAGCGGGTCGCCGACTGGCTGCCGGGCGGCTGGATCGCCCTCACCCTCTTCGCCTGCCTGGCGTTTTTGCTCGTCCTCAACACTTTCGTGGCGCAACCATTCCAGATTCCCAGCGGATCCATGGAACAGGGATTGAGGATCGGGGACCGCGTTCTCGTAAATAAGTTGGCGTACCGTTTCGGTGCCGGGCCGCGCCGGGGAGATGTCGTGGTGTTCGACGGCTCCGGGTACTTCGGGGACGCCGACTACATCAAACGCGTCGTCGGTGTGGGAGGAGACCACGTGGTCTGCTGCGACAAGAAGGGGAGGATCGAAGTGAACGGCCGGCCGGTCGACGAGACCTCGTTCCTCTATCCCGGGGACACCCCCTCCACCGTGCCCTTCAACGTCGACGTCCCCGACGGCACGCTCTTCGTCCTCGGCGACCACCGCAGCGACTCCAGCGACTCCCGCGACCACCTCGGCTCGCCCGGCGGCGGCATGATCCCCGTCAGCAGGGTCGTCGGCCGGGCCGACTGGATCGTCTGGCCGTACGCCCACTGGACCCGTCTCACCCGTCCCGCCGCCTACGCGCGCGTGCCGGCCGCCGGAGCGTCCCATGGGTAACCGGGGCAGGCCGCGCGGCGTACCGACCGACGGCGCCGCCAACCTGCTGCCCACCGGTGCCCGGCGCACCTCCGGCCCGTCCGGCGGCCGGTCCCGCGCGGAGCGGCGCAAGCTGCAGCGCAAGGTCAAGCGCAAGCGCCGGCGCGGTGCAGTGCGGGAGATACCGCTGCTGGTCGGTGTGGCCGTCCTGATAGCCCTCGTACTGAAGACGTTCCTCGTCCAGGCCTTCGTGATCCCGTCCGGCTCCATGGAACAGACGATCCGGATCGGCGACCGCGTCCTGGTGGACAAGTTCACCCCCTGGTTCGGGTGGCAGCCGCACCGCGGGGACGTCGTCGTCTTCCACGACCCGGGCGGCTGGCTGGCCGACGAGCAGACCACCAAGGCGAACGACCCCGTCGGGGTCAAGCAGGTCAAGGAGGGGCTCACCTTCATCGGCCTGCTGCCCTCCGCCAACGAGAAGGACCTCATCAAGCGGGTCATCGGCGTCGGCGGCGACCACGTCAAGTGCTGTGACGCCCAGGGCCGGGTGACCGTCAACGGCGTACCGCTGACCGAGGGTGACTACCTGTATCCCGGGAACGTCCCCTCCGCCCAGCCGTTCGACATCACCGTGCCGAAGGGGCGGCTGTGGGTGATGGGCGACCACCGCGGCAACTCCGCCGACTCCCGCGCCCACCAGGACACCGACTACGGCGGCACGGTGGCGGTGACCTCGGTGGTGGGCCGCGCCATGATGATCGGATGGCCCGTCGGCCACTGGACCAGGCTCGACGAACCTAAAACCTTCGCAAGCGTTTCTGACTCCGGGTCGGGGTCGACCGCGGCCCCCCAGCTGTCGCATAGGGTTGCCTCCGACGATCCGAACGGATACATCCAACTCCCGACCCCTGCGGAACTCCCGCTCGTTATGGGAGTGGTGGGCCTGCGCCGGGTTTGGCGCAGGCGGCGGCACGGAGTAAGGAGTTGGCGTGGGGGATGTGGCGGTTGGCGCACGGTCGGGACACGACGGCGAGGAGCACAGCGGGCGCCCCGTGGAGAATGTCCCCCCCTCAGACGGCGCCTCGACCTCCGGGAACGGCACCGGGCCTGGCGGGGACGGCACCCCGGCAGACGGTCCGTACTCCGGCGGTGACGGCGGGGGCACGGACGGGGACCCGGGTGAGTCGGCGGCGCCCGCACCGAAGAAACCACGCTCCTTCTGGAAGGAGCTGCCGATCCTGGTCGTCATCGCCCTGGTGCTGGCGCTGCTGATCAAGACGTTCCTGGTGCAGGCGTTCTCCATCCCGTCGGACTCGATGCAGAACACCCTCCAGCAGGGTGACCGCGTCCTGGTCGACAAGCTCACCCCGTGGTTCGGGTCCAAGCCGGAGCGCGGCGAGGTCGTCGTCTTCCACGACCCGGACGACTGGCTGGCGGGCGAGCCCACCGCCCAGCCGAACGCGATCCAGACCTTCCTCAGCTGGATCGGCCTGATGCCGTCCGCCGAGGAGCGGGACCTGATCAAGCGCGTCGTCGGCGTCGGCGGCGACACCGTCTCCTGCAAGGGCAGCGGCCCGCTCATGGTCAACGGCCATGCGCTGAACGAGCCTTATGTGTACCCGGGCAACACCCCGTGCAGCGTCGACGACCAGGGCGGCCAGTTCACGGTGCACGTACCCAAGGGGTACATCTGGGTGATGGGCGACCACCGGCAGAACTCCCGGGACTCGCGCTACAACCAGTCCGACAAGCACCACGGCATGGTTCCGGTGAAGGAGGTCGTCGGCCGCGCCATCGTCAAGGCCTGGCCGATCAACCGCTGGGGCACGCTGCCGGTCCCGGACACCTTCGACCAGAGCGGCATCAACACGCAGTCGTCCGCCGCGGCCTCCCTCACGGTGGCGCCGCAGGGCGTGGCCGTCGCCGCCGTCCTCCCGGTCGCGGTATGGCGCCGCCGGGGCGACCGCATCGAGCGGAAGTTCGACAAGCGCGTGGCCGCGGGCAAGCGCTGACCGGCCACCGCGCGCCCGTGCTGACCCAGTCGTGTGAAGCCCTTGGGGAGCTTGTGACCAGGGGCGCCGAAGAAGGGCTGCCCCTGCCCGGTACCGCCGGGTAGGGTGCGGCCTCATGGGCGACAGCACGATACGTACGGCTCCGCGCGGCGGCGCAGGCACCAGCACGAGCGCGGCACAGACCGGCGGCAGGCTCGGACAGCGGTTGTCCGGGATCGCCGTCGCGCTGGGCATCGTGATGTTCCTCGGCGGATTCGCCTGGGCGGCGGTGACCTACCGCCCCTACACCGTGCCCACCAGTTCCATGACACCGACGATCGACGCCGGGGACCGGGTCCTCGGCCAGCGCATCGACGGCAGCGACGTGCGCCGGGGCGACGTCGTCGTCTTCAAGGACAAGAGCTGGGTCACCAACGCGGACGTCGTCAAGCGCGTGGTCGCGGTCGGCGGGGACACCGTCTCCTGCTGCACCGACGGCAAGCTGACCGTCAACGGCAAGCAGATCGACGAGCCGTATCTGCCGGCCGGCACCGCGGCCGAGCTCCAGGGCTTCCCGACCGTCACCGTCCCCAAGGGCAGGCTCTTCCTCCTCGGCGACGAGCGCCAGGGCTCCCTCGACTCCACCGCCCACCTGTCGGACGCGGCGCAGGGCACGGTCGCGCGTACCGCCGTCAGGGCCCGGGTGGACGCCGTGATCTGGCCGATGAAGGGCCAGCTCAAGCGCCCGACCGGCTTCGAGACGCTGGGCTCCCTCTCCCAGCCGGGCCCGCTGCGCCTCATCGAGTTCCTGATCGTGGCCGGTGGCGTGCTGGTCCTCGCGGGCGGCGCCTACGGCCCGGTCGCGAACCTGCTGGGCCGCTCCCGCTCCCGTGCCCGTACGGAGTCCGCCGGTGCCCGCTGAGGCGCTGCCGGAGGTGCCGGAGGGCGGCGGCCTGCGCAAGGTCGCCCGGGTGGTCCTCCTCGACCCCGAGGACCGCATCCTGCTCCTGCACGGCCACGAGCCCGACGACCCGGCCGACGACTGGTGGTTCACGCCCGGCGGCGGCCTGGAGGGCGACGAGACCCGGGAGCAGGCCGCCCTGCGGGAACTCGCCGAGGAGACCGGCATCACGGACGTCGACCTCGGTCCGGTGCTGTGGCATCGGACGTGCTCCTTCCCGTTCGCCGGCCGCCGCTGGGACCAGGACGAGTGGTACTACCTGGCCCGTACGACGCAGACGGTCACCGAGGCCACGGCCCTGACCGAGCTGGAGCGGCGCAGTGTGGCCGGAGCACGTTGGTGGACGTGCCAGGAACTGACCCGGGCGCATGAGACGGTGTATCCGACCAGACTCGCCGAGCTGTTCCGTAGGCTGCTCGACGAAGGTCCCCCCGTCGGGCCCGTCACCCTTGACACGGAAATCGTCTAGGGGCGCGCGGGACTGGCGCACAATGGTGGGATCGCACGGCTGAAGGGGAACATGCCATGAGCGCCGAGGACCTCGAAAAGTACGAGACCGAGATGGAGCTGAAGCTCTACCGGGAGTACCGCGATGTCGTCGGTCTGTTCAAATACGTGATCGAGACCGAGCGGCGCTTCTACCTCACCAACGACTACGAGATGCAGGTGCACTCGGTCCAGGGCGAGGTGTTCTTCGAGGTGTCCATGGCGGACGCCTGGGTCTGGGACATGTACCGGCCGGCCCGTTTCGTGAAGCAGGTCCGTGTCCTCACGTTCAAGGACGTGAACATCGAGGAGCTGAACAAGACCGACCTGGAGCTTCCGGGCGGCTGAGCGGGCTGTTGACGCCGGGGTGGGTCGCTCGTGTGGGTGATGGAGTTGTCCACAACCGCTGAGTAACCCACCAAGATCAACATCTTGGCGGTCCGTGCGTGACCGTTGGCATCGGAGGTGATGCCGACATGAACACGCATCAGTCACGCACGAACCAGCCGCGCACGCATCAGTCACGCACGCATCAGTCACAGGCGCATCAGTCACCGACGAATCAGCCGCGCACGAACCTGGCTCGCAGTGCGCTCGGCAGGTACGGCGAGACGCTGGCCGCACGGCGGCTGGCCGAGGCCGGTCTGACCGTCCTGGAGCGCAACTGGCGCTGCGGCAGGACGGGCGAGATCGACATCGTCGCCCGGGAGGGGGACGTCCTGGTCGTCTGCGAGGTCAAGACCCGGCGGGCGGGTGTCTTCGAGCATCCCATGGCCGCGGTCTCCCCGGAGAAGGCGCAGCGCCTGCGCGGCCTCGCCGAACACTGGATCCACGCACACGGCGGGGCACCCCCGGGCGGCGTCCGCATCGACGTGGTCGGCGTGCTCCTGCCGCAGCGCGGGGCGCCCGTGGTCGAGCACGTCCGGGGGGTGGCCTGAGATGGGGTTCGCGCGGACCTGCTCGGTGGCTCTGGTGGGAGTCGAGGGCGTGGTGGTGGAGGTGCAGGCCGACCTGGAGCCGGGGGTGGCGGCCTTCACCCTGGTGGGGCTGCCGGACAAGAGCCTCACGGAGAGCCGGGACCGGGTCCGGGCGGCGGTGGTGAACTCGGGCGCCGCCTGGCCCTCGAAGAAACTCACCGTCGGGCTGAGCCCGGCCTCGGTGCCGAAGAGCGGCAGCGGCTTCGACCTCGCGGTGGCCGCGGCCGTGCTCGGGGCGGCCGAGCGGATCGATCCCCGGGTGCTCGCCGAGATCGTGATGATCGGGGAGCTGGGCCTGGACGGCCGGGTCCGGCCGGTCCGGGGCATCCTGCCCGCCGTGCTGGCCGCCGCCGACGCCGGGTACGAGCAGGTGGTCGTGCCGGAGAACGCGGTGCCGGAGGCCTCGCTGGTGCCGGGGGTGTCCGTGCTGGGCGTCCGCAGCCTGCGCCAGCTGATCGCGGTCCTCACCGACGAACCGGTGCCCGACGAGGAGCCCGTCCCCGGCGAGATCCGCCCCGACCCGTTCCTCGCCGGGCTCGCCCTGCCCGGCATGGGACTCGGCACCGGCATGGCCACCGGCGACCACGCGCCCGACCTCGCGGACGTCGCCGGCCAGCACGTCGCCCGGGCCGCCCTGGAGGTGGCCGCGGCCGGACGCCACCACGTCTTCTTCAAGGGCCCGCCCGGCGCCGGCAAGACCATGCTCGCCGAGCGGCTGCCGGGGCTGCTGCCCGAGCTGGGCCGGCAGGAGTCCCTGGAGGTCACCGCCGTCCACTCGGTCGCCGGGATGCTCCCGGCAGGCCACCCCCTGGTCGACAGGCCGCCCTACTGCTCCCCGCACCACTCGGCCACCATGGCCTCCCTGGTCGGCGGCGGAACCGGCATGCCACGCCCCGGAGCGGTCTCCCTGGCCCACAACGGCGTACTTTTCCTGGACGAGGCCGCAGAGTTCCACGCCAGCGTCCTGGACGCCCTGCGCCAGCCCCTGGAGTCGGGGCACGTCGTCATCGCCCGGGCCGCCGGGATACTGCGCATGCCCGCCAGGTTCCTCATGGTGGCTGGTTATGCGTTGGTGGACGGTGTCCAGACACGTCCGCCGTCGTTGTATTCCACGTGGGAGAGGAACGACCGAAGTGGCGTATGGCGGTGACGAGGCGGAAGCGTCAGCTTCCTCGGGAGCCTCGTCCGCTTCTGCAGGAGCTGCTGGAGGAGTTCGGTACAGCGGAGATGGCCGCGTGGCTGGACGCCGAGGGGATCGCAGAGGGTACGCCGTTCTTGATCGCGCCCGACGCTACGTACGACGTCGAGATGAATGGCCACTGGATCTCGGCTCGGATGGCCGGCGCCTCTCGGCACACGAAGTGGGGTTCCGCGCGGGAGATGCGTACGTTCTGCGACTTCCTCTGGAACCACCGGCCGCCCGTCCCGGCAGGGGCAGAAGGAGCGGATTCCGAGGCAGTCGTGCGGCCGCGGGGCTGGCGGGACGCCACGGTCCGGGACCGGGAGGTCTACGAGTTCTGGCGGTGCGACGACCCGAGAGGATCGAGGCTGGTCGGCTCGTCCTGGAACCACGCGGTGACGATGGCCGACGGCTTCTACAAGTGGGCCTGTGATCCCCGACGCAAGTACGCGGACGAGAACCCGATCGAGCAACGGCCGAGCCGGAGGCGGACGGGCGAATCGGGCCGCCGTCGCCGCAAGGGCGGGGAGACGGGGGAAACGGCGGCGGACAAGCGGCCGAACGCCCGCCGCAAGAAGGTCGTCTGGTTGACCCCGGAGCAATACCGCACTTGGCGGGACGTCGGGATCCGCGGCTACCTGCCGTCGGGGGTGAAGGACCAGGCTTTCCGGGGCAAGCGCACGGCCCGGAACGCCGCCTACAGCGATCTGATGGTCCGCACCGGGCTGCGGCTGGAGGAACAGTCGGCCCTGACTTTGTTCGAGCTGCCTGACCACGACGGGCTGAGCGCCTACTACCGGTTCTGGCTGCCGGAGGAGATCGCAAAGGGCGGGTCCTGCCGCGACATCTACATTCCTGATGGCGGCCTGCGCTCGGTCGTCGACTATGTCGAGATCGACCGGGCCGGCGCAGTGGCCCGGGCCCAGGCTGCGGGCCGCTACGAGGCGGTCGAGGACAAGCTGCTCATCGAGCCGGGGACCGACCTGGTCCGCGTCGGCGACGAGTGGCACCAGGTCGCGGACCTGGACGCCGAGGAGAGGCTGCGGCTGTTCACCCGCACCGAGCACGGCCTGGAGCCGGCCGCCCTCTGGCTCGCCGAGGACGGCATGCCGCTGACGCTGCACGCCTGGAAGTGGGTGTTCAGGGAGGCCAGCCGCCGCTGCCGCCGGCTCGGGGTGAAGATCCACTGCCATCCACACGCCCTGCGGCACAGCTTCGCCGTGGTGACCTTGGAACAGCTCCAGCGGGCCCATCTGGAGTCGCTGGCGCAGATGGAAGCCGCTCAGCGCCGTCACTACCGGATGATCTGGGGCGACCCGCTGGACTGGGTCCGCATCAGGCTCGGTCACGCGAGCTTGGAGACCACTCAGCAATACCTCCACACCCTGCGTGAACTGGAGATGCAGACCCGTCTGCTGCTGGTTCCCGACCTCTGGGAACACCCCGACCGGCAATACCTGGAGGAGATGGCCAAGGCGGTGGAGGCCGAGGAATGCCGCACCATCGAGGACGCCTGGAACGAGGACAGCTTCCTGGCGGAGGAGTGGGCATGACTACCAGCCCGGACACCCAGCTGCCGGCGCCCAGGACGGCGCCCGGCCGCGGCACGGTCCAGCCGGACGATATCTACGAGCCGCCACCGATGGTCGAGGCTCCGGCCGACGGCGCGATCGTCGTCCACTTCACGGGCAAGGACCACCGCACGGCGGAGTTCTCTTTCGAGGGACTTCCCCTGCCCGAGCTCCACGAGGATCTGGCCCGCGCATTCGCGGCACGCTTCGGGAAGAACCAGCTCAACACCGTCGCCAGCGCCAACGGACAGTGGACCGTCATCCTGCGCTTGGTGCGGTTCCTGGGCACCCTGCCCTGCCCGCCGCGGAGCCTGTCACGCCTGACGGGCGCCCAGCTCAAGCGCTACCGGATGCACGTCCAGGCGGGCATGAACGACCGGTCGCTGTTCGAGCACTTCAAGCTGGTGCACTCCCTGCTGCGGAAGATCCCCGCCGACCAGCTGCGGCCCGAGGTCCTGGACGCGATCTGGCAGGTCGAGCGGGTCGACCAGCGCAGGGTCCGGAGCAAGCCCGGCTACGACGACGCGACGTTCCACAAGATCGTGACCGCGGCCCGCAGCTCGGTCGTGGACATCTACCAGCGCATCCGTGAGGGCGAGAGGCTGGTGGCCCGCATCGAGAGCGATCCCGCCCAGCTGACCGGGGAGGAACTCGCCCGCGGGGCGGAACTTGCCGAGATCGCCCGCACCGGCCGCGTCCCGCACGTTCCGCAGATCAGTGACAACTGGCGGTCGGCGAACCTGCCCGACAACGCGGCCCGAGTACGGACCGCACGGCAGTTGTTCCTCCACCACGACGACATCATCCCGCTGGTCGTGTTCGGGGTTGCCGTCACCGGACGCAACGCGGAAACGATCAAAGAACTCCCCGTCGAGCATCGTCTCCTCGACGGGCAGGCGGTCGCCCTGGAGATCGTCAAACGCCGCCGCGGGGCCGATCGCTGGTTCGAGGAGGTGACCTGGGACATCGGCCGCCCAAGCGACCGGCTGAAGTCCGCCGGCGGCTACTACCTGTTCTGCGAACGGCTGGCCCGCCGCGGTCGGCAGTTCAGCCGATCACCACTGATCTGGTCGGTCTGGACGAACGGCACGAAGAACGGCAAGGGCGTCACCGGCGGTCACAAGAACCCCTTCGATATCCGGCTTAACTTCACCTCCACCCTGATCGACTGGGTGAGGACACGGCCTGAGCTGCGTGACCTTCCGGATTTCGTCCTCGATCTGAACCGGCTCAAGACCACGGTGGACCGGATCAACACCCGGGCCGCGGGCGGGCACCTGCCGTCCTCGACGCGGTCGAACACCCAGGACGTCCTCTTCCGCAACTACCTCGCCGGCGACCCGGACGTCCAGGACTGGGCCGAGGACGTGGTCACCGAGGCCCTGGAGGACGCCGAGGATGCTGCCCGCACCGCCTACCGGCAGGCCCGCAGGGCCACCGGTGAGCTGAAGGTCCTCACCGGCCCGGTCGACGAGGCCCGCCGCGATGCGGGCATCGCCGCCCGCATCGGCCTGGACGAGGAGACGGTCCGCGAGGTCCTCGACGGCGACAGGGACACCGCGTTCGCGGCCTGCACCAAGACCACCGATGACTGCCGCGATTCGTTCCTGACCTGCTTCGCCTGCCGCAACGCGGTCGCCACCGCCAGCCACCTGCCCGCCCAGCTCGCCCTCCTCGACGAACTCGCCGATCTCTGGGAGGGAACCGACCGCGAGACATGGTGGCGCCGGTTCGGACAAGCCTGGCTGGCCATCAACGAAGACATCCTGCCCCGGTTCACTCCGCAGGAGCGGGCCGCCGCCGAGGCCTCCAAACCCGCAGACCGGGTCCTTCCTCTTCTCGACGGCCCCAGCGAGGAGGACACCACATGGGTCTGACCCAACGTCCCCTGACCGACACGCCCGTCAGCCCGGACGCCTTCGTGCTGGGACGGCGCCGCCTTCGCTCCGGTTTCCGTCGCAGCGACACCTCGCGCTTTTGTGATGACATCTGGCGGCTGGCACCGGTACTGCACCAGCGCCAGCAGTCAGCGCTGATCTTGAACTTCCTGGCCATCCCGGCCCGCTTCCGGCGCGACGTCAAGCTGCTGTTCTTTGCCCTGCTGAACAACAAGCCCCCGGCCGGGGAACAGCGGCTCGGGGTGGTGACCATCCACGGCTACTTCCAGGCCTTCAAGGAATTCCTCGACTGGCTGGACCCGCAGCACCACGACCGCTTCTCCTCCCTCACCCCCGAGGACCTCCGCCAGTTCCAGAAGCACCTGCTGGCCACGGTCGCCTCGTCCGGGCAGCGGGCCAACCACCGTCGCTCCGTCCGCCTGCTCTGGCTCTGGCGCGAACACCTCGCTGACGATCACCTCCCTGTCGACCCGGATCGGCTGGGGGACGACTGGAACGAGGACAACTCCCGCTCCCGCAAACGGGAGAACGCCTACCCGCGCATCCCCGAGCAGGTCATCAGCCCCCTCGTGGTCTGGTCGCTCAGGTTCGTCGACGACTTCGCCAACGACATCCTTGCCGCCCAGGACGAGTGGCTCGCCCTGCAGAAGAAGACCCGCCGCGACTCGCACAACGGCCACGGCGCCCGCCGCCGGCTCGCCGCCCTCATGCGTCGATACCAGGCCGAACGGAGGCCGCTGCCCGGCGGCACCGGCGGACAGCACGGGATCAACATCCGCCACCTGGCCCGTGAGGTCGACTGCGACCGGCAGTCGCTGATGGCCCCCGCTTCCTGGGAGCTGATCGAACAGGCCCGCCAGGACGTCGGCGTCGACGACTCCACCTACCTGCGGACCGAGATCCGCGGTCTGCTCGACGGTGAGCCCTGGCTGAAGCGGATCTCCTACGACGAGGACCTGACCGTCCTCGTCCGCATCCTGACCGCGGCCGCCTACACCCTCGTCGCCTATCTCTCCGGCATGAGAGACAGCGAGGTTAAGCACCTCCGACGCAGCTGCCTGACCACCGACGCGGACCGCACCGGCAGGATCACCCGCCGGAAGATCACCAGCATGGCCTTCAAGGGCGAGGGCACCCCGCTGGGAGTCGAGGCCACCTGGGTCGTCGGCCGTCCCGTCGCCAGGGCCGTCGAAGTCCTCGAACGGCTCCAGCCCAAGCGACAGCGCTGGCTGTTCGCGGTCCCGCCCAGTTCCCACCTCCACAAGAAGCCCCGCACCACCGGGGCGAAGACGACCAAGGCCACCAACAACGACCTCAACCTGATGGTCACTTGGATCAACGACTACTGCCGCCGGCACGACCGCACTGACCACTTCCCCGACGTCAGCAAACGTCCGTGGCGGCTCAGCACGGCCCAGTTCCGCCGGACCCTGGCTTGGTTCATCGGCCGCCGCCCCGGCGGCAGCATCGCCGGCGCCATCCAATACCGCCATCTCAGCATCCAGATGTTCGAGGGATACGCCGGCACCTCCAAGTCCGGGTTCCGGGCCGAAGCCCAGCAGGAAGCCCTCCTCGCCCGAGGCGAAGGGCTCTCCTTGATGGTCGACCGCCACGAGCACGAACACCTCCGCGGCCCCTCCGCCGACGAAGCCCGCGTCCGCCTGGACAAGTTCGGCGACCGCGTCCGCTACCTCGGCAAGACGCCCGACGACGACCAGATGAAGAAGCTCATGGAACGAAACGACCCCCGGATCTATCCCGGCCGGTTCGTCACCTGCACCGACAACCCCAACCGCCGGCTCTGCCGCCTTCCCGGAGAGAACGACATGACCCCAGACCCCGGCCAGTGCAAGCCCCTGAACTGCCGCAACGTCGCCCTGACCAACTCCAACATCCAGGCATGGCTCCAGCGCCTGGCCGAACAGGACGCACGACTCCAAGCCGTCGACGTGCTGGCCCCGCGCGTCCGCGTCCGCCTCGAAGAGGACCGCGCTGAAATCCGGGACTTCCTCACCCGGGCCGGTGTCCTCGAACCCGCGGAAGCCTCGACATGAGAAAGCACACGCTGACCACCGAGACGGTCGCCGAAGCCGTCGAAGGCCTTCTGGCCCAGGCCACCCAAAACGGAAAAGCCGCCACCGTCACCGCTCTCGCGAACCAGCTCGGCGTCCAACGCCAGACTCTCTACCGCGACTTCGGCCCCACTGTCACCGACTTCCTGTCACGAGACGCCGCACGACGCACCCGCCAACCACGGCCGCCCAAAGACCCGACCAGAGACCGCGAAACCATCGCCCGACTCCGCAGGGAGAAGGACGAACTCACCCGCCACCTGCACATCTACGAAGACCACATCCGCCGTCTGACCATCGAGAACGCGCGGCTGACTCAAGAACTTGCACAACACCTTGGAGTGGTCCGGCTCAGCGATTACCGTCCCGACAGTCTCTGACACCGGACCTCGCACGGAGACCCCTCCTAGAAAATCTTGCCCGACGCTCCAACGCGGAGAACTGCTCAGCCCTTGTATTGGCTGAACGCACCGAGTGAGCAAGGGAGACGAGGGCGAGCATGATGGTGATCGCATCCGTGTTCGGGCGCGTCGTCCGCAGTTGCGGGGGACTTTGGCACTACCTGACAGAGCGGGTGAGGGCCCGGACAGCTGTCGAGCTGGAACGTGAGCGCAACTCGGCGACCGCAAACGTGATCATGTTGCTTCCGTCCGATGCCGAGCTCAAGGAGTGGGACACACCCCATGGCCGACACCGAGAGATCCGGATGGCGCTGAGGCCGATGGGCACCCCAACCGTGGTTACCTTCACCCGCGATGACGTGACGGGTGAGCTCCCCGGGTGAGCCCATACCTTGCTCAGGACGAAGAGAGCCGCGATCACGATGAGGAGATCGTGGCCCTCTACAAGATGCATTCAGGAGCTATGCGGCAGTGGCTAGTGCGACGCGGCATCCCCAAGGAGTCAGCGGAAGAAATTGTTAACGACGCCTTCTTGGTCCTGAGAAGGAAGTGGGTTGACCCAAAGATCCGTGATGGAAAACCGATGGCTTACGCCTATCGGGTCGCGGACAACTTGCGTATTGCGCACTGGAGAGGCCAGCCGTCCGGTCACGAGAAGTTCCACGGTGTCGAAGATCTACCCATGGCGGCGACCACCGACCGTGATGACTACGCAGCAGTGCTGGACCGCCTCATGCTTCGGGAGGCGATGGACAAACTTCCCGAAGGGCAACGGCGGGCAGTCGAGCTTCGATATCTCCAACAACTAACCGCCGACGAAGCAGCAGCGGAATTGGGTGTCTCTGCGGGCACGATTCGATCCCAAGCCTTCCTTGGCCTGCGAACGCTGCGAAGAACGCTGCAGGACGAAACCCACATCCCAGGAGAGGAGGAGCGATGAACGCACGAGAAGAGGACGCTCGGCAAGGCGAGGTTCTGGCGGCGGACAGGGCCTACGTGTCCTTCACTGGGGGCTCCGGGATGTCCGTTAGCGGGCACATCGTCACAGCCGCGCATATGGTGTCGCATGAGGCAACCGGCGACCATCACGTCTCTGGCTTTGAGGCAGCTCTCCACCGAATGCATGCAGATCCCGCTGAAGCCGAGCGCATTGACGCGATCATGGCCAGAGTGGACGAAGAGCAAGCGACCGACTCGGCGCCTGTTCAGCTACATGTTCACAACGTCGTCAACGCGGCCTCGTCAGAGGCACAGCAACCGAGCACAGGGACACGGGACCTACACGACGAGGACCCCCTCCCCTCGGCAAGGCCACGTGTCGATGTCGCGCATCACTCGATCATCGCGCTGGCCATCCTGGCGATGGTCGCTGTCGTCTCCATCCTTACGCACGACGAGTCATCACGTTGGTTGACCGGTGGACTTTCCCTCGCCACGATCCTGCAGATCATCTCCCCGAGGCGGATCAAGTCGCAGATTCACAGTGCGCTGGCGAGGCCCCGGAGGGAGTGACACGACTGTTCGTCCGTGGGCCAGCATCGGTTTCGACTGCTGGCCCGGGCGGACAACGGACACAGAAAACAACTCGTCATAACCTGGCAGCCAACCCCTGCCCCTGCGGCCGTCACGGCACCCCCGGTGACGTCTGCGAGTGCCGGCCCTCCTCGATCAAGCGGTACCGGGCCCGGCTCTCCGGCCCCCTGATGGACCGCGTGGACCTCAGGGTCGCCGTGGAACCGGTCGCCCGGGAGGAACTGCTGCGGCTGCACACCGGCGCCGAGCCCTCCGCCGCCGTGGCCGACCGGGTCCGCACGGCACGGGAGCGGGCCGCCCGCCGCTACGAAGGGCTGCCCTGGCGCACCAACAGCGAGGTCCCGGGCCACGAGCTGCGCACCCGCTGGCACGTCCAGCCGGGCGCGCTGCTCAAGGCCGAGCTGGACCTCGACCGGGGCCTGCTCACCGCCCGCGGCCTGGACCGGGTGCTGCGGGTCGCCTGGACCCTCGCCGACCTGGCGGGCCGCGACCGGCCCTCGGTCAACGACGTCAACCTGGCCCTGGAGCTGCGCACCGGCGTCCGGCGCGGCGCGGTCCTGGAAGGGATCGCCCCGTGAGCGGCACCGAGCTGCTCGCCCGGGTCTTCCTGGCCCGGGTCGTCGAGCCCGGGGACGAGGCGGCCGGGCGGTGGGTGCGCGAGCGGGGCGTGCACGAGGTGGCGGACCGGCTGCGCGAGGACGGGCCGCCGCTGCCCGGCGTCGGTGCCAAGCGGTGGGCGGGCCTGCTGGCCCGCGCGGCACGGGCCGACCCCCGGGCCGACCTCGCCGTCGCCCGGGAGGCGGGCGCGCGGTTCGTGTCTCCCGGCGACGCCGAGTGGCCCGGCCGGCTCGACGACCTCGGCGACGCCCGCCCTCTGGGCCTGTGGGTGCGCGGCCGGCCCAGTCTGCGGATGTGGGCGCTCCGGGCCGTCGCCGTCGTCGGGGCCCGGGCCTGCACCGAGTACGGCGCCCACATGGCGGCCGACCTCGCCGCGGGGCTCGCCGAGCGCGGCTGGGTGGTGGTGTCCGGCGGCGCCTACGGAGTCGACGGCGCCGCCCACCGCGGAGCCCTCGCCGCCGGCGGGGCCACCGTCGCCGTGCTGGCCTGCGGGGTCGACCGGCCCTACCCGCGGGGCCACACCGAGCTGATCAACAGGATCGCCGAACAGGGCCTTGTGGTGGGGGAGTTGCCGCCCGGCGAGCACCCGACGCAGAGCAGGTTCGTGCTCCGCAACCGGGTCATCGCCGCGCTCACCACGGGCACCGTCGTCGTGGAGGCCGCCCACCGCAGCGGCTCGCTGGTCACCGCGCGGGCGGCACAGCGGCTCGGCCGGTTCACCATGGGCGTGCCCGGACCGGCCACCAGCGGGCTCTCGGCCGGGGTGCACGAGCTGCTGCGCGGGGAGGCCGTGCTGGTCACCGACGCCGCGGAGGTCGTCGAGCTCGTGGGGGACATGGGTGAGCTGGCCCCGGCCAGACACGGCCCGGTCCTCCCGCGTGACCTGCTGGAACCCGTCGTCCGGCAGGTCCTCGCCGCCCTGCCGGGCAACCGGCCCGCCTCACCCGAAGAGGTGGCACGCGGCGCGCAGACGTCCGAGGACGAGGCGGTCGCGAGACTGTACGAACTCCGAGCACTTGGTTACGTCGAACGACACGGCGATGGCTGGAAGTTGACACGCCAGGCGATGATCTCGGTCCGGGCCGGTCGGAGCCGGTGCTGACCGAGCGTGTTCGGCCGTCCGGGGGAACTCCCGACGCCCTTGGGAATTCCCGGAGTTGACGCTTTCGGCCGATCACGCGGAGCGACGCGCCGAGCGTGGCGGAGCGCGCCGTGCAGGGGGTTCGCGCAGGGGTGGAGCCCCACTGTTCGCACACCGCGACTCCTCAGTCACGCTACGCTCACGAAAGGCCTGGCGCAGACCGCGCCAACCGCCACGAGACCGACACCCCGCCCCACCTTCGCTCTTCACCTCCGCCCGCCCCGCTCCATGGCACGACACGGCACTTCCTGGCACTTCACGGCAGAACGGCACAAGGCGACGAATGCCCCAGCACACCTCCGGGTCCGACCGGGCGGCGATCCCCCCAGCCGCCCGCGACGGTGGCAGCGTGCGACCGCCCGCTCCCTCGACGCTCGACGAGCTGTGGCGGTCGTACAAGGCGACGGGGGACGACCGGCTGCGGGAACAGCTGATCCTGCACTACTCGCCGCTCGTCAAGTACGTGGCCGGGCGGGTGAGCGTGGGCCTGCCGCCCAACGTGGAGCAGGCCGACTTCGTCTCCTCCGGGGTGTTCGGGCTCATCGACGCGATCGAGAAGTTCGACGTCGACCGGGAGATCAAGTTCGAGACGTACGCGATCACCCGGATCCGGGGCGCGATGATCGACGAGCTGCGGGCGCTGGACTGGATCCCGCGCTCGGTCCGACAGAAGGCGCGGAACGTGGAGCGGGCCTACGCCACCCTGGAGGCGCGGCTGCGGCGCACGCCCTCGGAGGGTGAGGTGGCCGCCGAGCTGGGCATCGAGGTGGACGAGCTGCACGCCGTCTTCAGCCAGCTGTCGCTGGCCAACGTGGTGGCGCTGGAGGAGCTGCTGCACGTCGGCGCCGAGGGCGGCGACGGCCTGAGCGTCATGGACACGCTGGAGGACACCGCCGCGGACAACCCCGTGGAGGTGGCCGAGGACCGGGAGCTGCGGCGCTTCCTGGCCCGCGCGATCAACACGCTGCCGGAGCGGGAGAAGACCGTGGTGACCCTCTACTACTACGAGGGGCTCACGCTCGCCGAGATCGGGAACGTGCTCGGGGTCACCGAGAGCCGGGTGAGCCAGATCCACACCAAGTCGGTGCTGCAACTGCGGGCGAAGCTGGCGAGTTTCGGCCGCTGAGCGGGGGCGGCGGCCCGCCTCTCGGTCGTGCTGCCTCCCGTCCGGCGCGTCCGTACAGTGGTCGACGTGCCAAGGATTCGAGCGGCCTCCGTGGCCGAGCACCGGTCGATGCAGCGAGCCGCCCTGCTGGACGCGGCCCGGTCCCTCCTGTCCGAGGGCGGGACGGAGGCCCTGACGTTCCCCGCGCTCGCCGAGCGCACGGGGCTCGCGCGGTCGTCCGTCTACGAGTACTTCCGTTCCCGGGCCGCCGTGGTCGAGGAGCTGTGCGAGGTCGACTTCCCCGTCTGGGCGGCGGAGGTCGCCACGGCGATGGAGCGGGCGGCTTCCGCCGAGGGCAAGGTCGAGGCGTACGTGCGGCAGCAGCTCGCGCTGGTCGGGGACCGGCGGCACCGCGCGGTGGTCGCGATCTCGGCGAGCGAGCTGGACGCGGGGGCGCGGGAGAAGATCCGGGCCGCGCACGGCGGGCTGGTCGCCATGATCGTGGAGGCGCTGGGGGAGCTGGGGCACGGCCAGCCCCGGCTGGCGGCGATGCTGGTGCAGGGGGTCGTGGACGCGGCGGTACGGCGGATCGAGCTGGGCGCGGCGGAGGACCCGGCGATCATCACCGAGGCGGCCGTGGCGATGGCACTCCGGGGTGTCCAGGGCTGAGGGGGCCGGGGGCGCTTGCCGGGTGCGTGCAGCGCCCCGTGAGGGGCGCGGGGAACTGCGCGACCAGCCCCCACCGGCCCGCGGTCGCACGACCGACCCCGCCACCCCTCCAGCAACGGAAACCCCGGCTCACCCCGGTGGCAGCGGCACCCCCAACACCGGCAACAACCTCGGCGGCCCCCCGTCCAGCAGCCACGGCGGCAACAGCAGCAACGGGTCCAGATACGCCTCCCCCCTGAGCAACCCCCAGTGCACACACGCGCGAGCGCCACAGTGCGCGCCTCCCGGCTCCACCGTGCCCACCACCTCCCCCGCCGCCACCGCCTGCCCCTTCCCCACCGTCGCCGTCACCGGCTCGTACGTCGTGCGCAGGTCCGTCCCCGTCAGGGTCACCGACACCACGCCCCGCCCCGCCACCCGCCCCGCGTAGGAGACCCGGCCGGCGGCCACCGCCCGTACCGGCGCACCGGGGGCCGCGCCCAGATCGACCCCGCGGTGCCCGGCGCCGTACACCGTCGCGGGCGGCTCCCAGCCGCGCAGGACCGGCGGCCGTACCCCCACCGGCCAGACCCGGGCTAGTGCCGGCACGGGTGGGCCGGGCGGCCCGGCAGGGGGCGGCGGCGGGCCCTCCGCACCGACCCAGGCCCGGGCCGCGGTCGCTCCCAGGGCCAGCGGCACCACCGTCGCCGCCCACATCCATCGCCTCGCGCGTCGCATGACCAACATGGCCGAACGCTCCCGCATCCGCGCCGATCATGGCCGGTACCTGTGGATTACTCCCGAGTTGTGGACAGCGGCGTCACCCGGCACCTCCCCGGTCCCGTACACTTTCCTTGGCGATCCGGGTCACCGGGTCGACTTCGCACGCCCCGACACCTGGCCCTCACCAGCAGGTGTCAGCGCTTCTCGGTCCTTCGCGGCACAGCGCACCCGGGCGTCAGGCGCGGGAGCCGTCCGGCATCCGCGGCACAACCGAGAAATTCAAGGAGATGGCCATGGCCGTCGTCACGATGCGGGAGCTGCTGGAGAGCGGCGTCCACTTCGGTCACCAGACCCGTCGCTGGAACCCGAAGATGAAGCGCTTCATCTTCACCGAGCGCAACGGCATCTACATCATCGACCTGCTCCAGTCGCTGTCGTACATCGACCGCGCCTACGAGTTCGTCAAGGAGACCGTCGCCCACGGCGGCACGGTCATGTTCGTCGGCACGAAGAAGCAGGCGCAGGAGGCCATCGCCGAGCAGGCCACCCGCGTCGGCATGCCCTTCGTCAACCAGCGCTGGCTGGGCGGCATGCTCACCAACTTCTCGACCGTCTACAAGCGTCTGCAGCGCCTCAAGGAGCTCGAGCAGATCGACTTCGAGGACGTCGCCGCGTCCGGTCTGACCAAGAAGGAGCTTCTCGTGCTGTCGCGCGAGAAGGCCAAGCTGGAGAAGACCCTCGGCGGTATCCGCGAGATGCAGAAGGTGCCCAGCGCCGTCTGGATCGTGGACACCAAGAAGGAGCACATCGCGGTCGGCGAGGCCCGGAAGCTCAACATCCCGGTCGTCGCCATCCTCGACACCAACTGCGACCCCGACGAGGTCGACTACAAGATCCCGGGCAACGACGACGCGATCCGCTCCGTCACCCTGCTCACCCGTGTGATCGCCGACGCCGTCGCCGAGGGCCTCATCAGCCGCTCGCGCGTCGCCACCGGTGACAAGGGCGAGAAGGCCGCGGGCGAGCCGCTCGCCGAGTGGGAGCGCGACCTGCTCGAGGGCGAGAAGAAGGCGGACGACGCCGAGGTCCAGACCTCCGCCGAGACCGAGAAGGTCGCCGACGCCGAGCAGGCCGAGGCCCCGGCCGCCGCCGAGGCCGCTGTCGAGGCTCCGGTTGCCGAGGCTCCGGTTGTCGAGGCTCCGGCCGCCGAGGCTCCGGCCGCGGACGCCGAGCAGGCCTGACCCGTCAGCGTTGACGGCGGGGGCGGCGACATCCCGAACGCCCCCGCCGTTCACCCATAGATTCGCGCTCCACATCTACGTGTGGTTCGTGGATCGGGCAGATCTCCCGACTTCGAGAAAGACTTAACGACTCATGGCGAACTACACCGCCGCTGACGTCAAGAAGCTCCGCGAGCTCACCGGCGCCGGCATGATGGACTGCAAGAAGGCCCTGGACGAGGCCGAGGGCGACGTCGACAAGGCTGTCGAGGCGCTCCGCATCAAGGGCCAGAAGGGCGTCGCCAAGCGCGAGGGCCGCTCCGCCGAGAACGGCGCCGTGGTCTCGATCATCGCCGACGACAACTCCTCCGGCGTCCTCGTCGAGCTGAAGTGCGAGACGGACTTCGTCGCCAAGGGCGACCGGTTCCAGGCCGTCGCCAACACCATCGCCGAGCACGTCGCCAAGTCCTCCTACGCGGACCTGGAGGCCCTGCTCGCCTCCGAGATCGAGCCCGGCAAGACCGTCCAGGCGTACGTCGACGAGGCCAACGCCAACCTCGGCGAGAAGATCGTCCTGGACCGGTTCGCGCAGTACGCCGACGGTTACGTGACCGCGTACATGCACCGCACGATGCCCGACCTGCCCCCGCAGATCGGTGTCCTCGTCGAGCTGGACAAGCCGAACGCCGAGGTCGCCAAGGGCATCGCGCAGCACATCGCCGCGTTCGCCCCGAAGTACCTCGCCAAGGAGGACGTGCCGGCCGAGGTCGTCGAGACCGAGCGCCGCGTCGCCGAGGAGACCACCCGCGCCGAGGGCAAGCCCGAGGCCGCCCTGCCGAAGATCGTCGAGGGTCGCCTCAACGGCTTCTTCAAGGACGCCACGCTGCTCGGCCAGCCGTACGCGCTGGACAACAAGAAGTCGGTCCAGAAGGTCCTGGACGAGGCCGGTGTCACCCTGAAGCGCTTCGCGCGCATCAAGGTCGGCATCTGAGTCCGTACCGCGATCGACGCGCGACCCGCGGGGAAATCCCGATAGGGTCGGTCGACAGCAGTCGTCCGCGCACACCGCCACACCCAGGGGCGTGACGGACGGCGGCAGATCTGACGAGGAGGCCATTGCCGCGCATGGGCAGCGAAAAGCGACCCCACCGGCAATGGCCTTCTTTGTATGTGCACCACGTGAAAGAGGCGGGATCTCCATGACCACCAAGGCCCAGAAGAGCGACGACGGCAAAGTACGCGGCCGGTTTCTGCTGAAGCTGTCCGGAGAGGCCTTCTCCGGTGGCGGCGGCCTGGGCGTGGACCCCGACGTGGTGCACAAGATCGCCCGTGAGATCGCGGCCGTCGTCCGCGACGGCGCAGAGGTCGCCGTCGTCATCGGCGGCGGCAACTTCTTCCGCGGCGCAGAGCTCCAGCAGCGCGGCATGGACCGGGCCCGCTCCGACTACATGGGCATGCTCGGCACCGTGATGAACTGCCTCGCCCTCCAGGACTTCCTGGAGAAGGAGGGCATCGACAGCCGGGTGCAGACCGCGATCACCATGGGGCAGGTCGCCGAGCCCTACATCCCGCTGCGTGCCGTGCGCCACCTGGAGAAGGGCCGCGTGGTCATCTTCGGCGCCGGTATGGGCATGCCGTACTTCTCCACCGACACCACCGCCGCCCAGCGCGCCCTGGAGATCGACGCCGAGGCGCTCCTCATGGGCAAGAACGGCGTGGACGGGGTCTACGACTCCGACCCCAAGACCAACCCCGACGCGGTCAAGTTCGACTCCCTCGGCTACGGCGAGGTCATCACCCGCGAGCTCAAGGTCGCCGACGCCACCGCGATCACGCTCTGCCGCGACAACAAGCTGCCGATCCTGGTGTTCGAGCTGCTGGCGGAGGGCAATATCGCGCGCGCCGTCAAGGGTGAGAAGATCGGCACGCTGGTGGGCGACCAGGGCAGCCGGGACTGACCGGCACCGCCTGACGGACCCTGACCGGGGGATGGACAATGTCCTGCCGGTCGGGAACCGTCAGGGAAAGAAGACGCGACGCAGCCGGCCACCGCCCCCGGGCGGCACCGCAGCCGGGCCTTACTCAAGACACGCAGGAGCAAGTGGTGATCGAAGAGACCCTCCTCGAAGCCGAGGAGAAGATGGAGAAGGCCGTCGTGGTCGCCAAGGAGGACTTCGCCGCGATCCGCACCGGCCGTGCGCACCCGGCGATGTTCAACAAGATCGTGGCCGACTACTACGGCGCGCCGACGCCGATCAACCAGCTGGCCTCGTTCTCCGTGCCGGAACCGCGCATGGCGGTCGTGACCCCGTTCGACAAGACGGCCCTGCGCAACATCGAGCAGGCGATCCGCGACTCGGACCTCGGCGTCAACCCGAGCAACGACGGCAACATCATCCGGGTGGTGTTCCCGGAGCTCACCGAGGAGCGCCGCCGCGACTACATCAAGGTCGCCAAGGGCAAGGCGGAGGACTCCAAGGTCTCCATCCGCTCCGTCCGCCGCAAGGCCAAGGACGCGATCGACAAGCTGATCAAGGACGGCGAGGTCGGCGAGGACGAGGGCCGCCGCGCCGAGAAGGAGCTCGACGACACCACCGCGAAGTACGTCGCGCAGGTGGACGAGCTCCTCAAGCACAAGGAAGCGGAGCTTCTCGAAGTCTGATGAACGACGCATCCTGGGGAGCCCCGCCGCACGCCGGGCCGCAGCCCGGGCAGGCCGGATCACCCGCCGGCCAGGCCGGAGCACCGGCCGGGTACTGGGGACCGACCGATCAGGGCACCGGCCAGGGGTACGACGACGGCTCCGGCCAGGGGTACGACCTCGGCCCAGGCCAGGGATACGGCCCCGGTCTCGCCCACGGCTCCGGCCAGGCGTACGGCACGGGCACAGGCCCTGCCCAGGGTCCCGGCCAGGGGTACGACCTCGGTCGCGCCCACGGCTACGACCAGGGGCATGTCCGGGGAGCCGCTCCGGCGGGTCCCGCGTACGATGCGCAGAACGCGCAGCAGACTCGCCCCATGCCCATCGTGCCCGACGACGTACCCGCGTACGGCTCGGACCAGGACGGTGACAGGGGGGCCGCTCGGCTGGGCGGCCCCACGTTCCGAGACGAGACGTTCCGCAACGACACACCGTCGGCGCAGCCCATGCCCCATGCGGCGGCGCCGCAGAATCCGGAGCCCATGCCCGACGCCCCACAGCCGGCCCCCGCGCCGCAGAAGAAGAGCGCGGGACGCGACCTGGGTGCGGCCATAGGGGTGGGTGTCGGGCTGGGCGTCGTGATCGTGGCGTCCCTGTTCGTCGTCAAGGCCGTCTTCGTCGGTGTCGTGGCGGTCGCGGTCGTGGTGGGCCTGTGGGAACTGACCAGCCGGCTCCAGGAGCGCAAGGGCATCAAGGCGCCCCTGGTCCCGCTGGCGCTGGGCGGCGCCGCGATGGTGGTCGCCGGGTACGCGCGGGGGGCCGAGGGCGCCTGGGTCGCCCTGGCGCTCACCGGCCTCGCGGTCCTCGTCTGGCGGATGACGGAACCGCCGGACGGCTACCTCAAGGACGTCACGGCGGGCCTCTTCGCGGCGTTCTACGTGCCGTTCCTGGCGACGTTCGTCGCGATGATGCTCACCGCCGAGGACGGCCCCCTCCGGGTGCTGACCTTCCTGCTCCTCACGGTGGTCAGCGACACCGGCGCCTACGCGGTCGGCTGGCGCTTCGGCACCCACAAGCTCGCCCCGCGCATCAGCCCCGGCAAGACCCGCGAGGGCCTGGTCGGCGCGGTGCTGTTCGCGATGGTCGCGGGCGCGCTGTGCATGGAGTTCCTGATCGACGACGGCACCTGGTGGCAGGGCCTGCTGCTGGGCCTCGCGGTCGCGGCCAGCGCCACGCTCGGCGACCTCGGCGAGTCCATGATCAAGCGGGACCTGGGCATCAAGGACATGGGCACCCTCCTCCCGGGCCACGGCGGCATCATGGACCGGCTGGACTCCCTGCTGCCGACGGCGCCGGTGGTGTGGCTGCTGATGGTGCTGTTCGTGGGCAGCGGCTGAGCCACTCGGACCCCTGCTTTCGGCTGACGTACAGCTGGCGTAGCCGGGCCCCCGTCCTTCGCAGGGCGGGGGCCCGTCGGCATGTCGGCCCCGGATGACGCAGCAGAAATCGCAGGGTCGTTCCCGGCGGAGGCAGACTGCCCGTGAGGACGCCGTCTCCTCCGCTGTCCCCTCCGAGGTCTCCGCCGACGTCTCCTCCGAGGTCTCCGCCGACGCGCAGGGAGTGTGCCCATGCCCCTCGACCCGGCTCCGGCCTCCGGCCCGTCTCCCGTCCCGCCGCTTCCGCCGGTGCGGTTCTGGCCGGTCGACGACCTGCCCGCGCTCGACCCCGACCCGTTCCTGGACGAGATGCTGCGCGAGGAGCCGGTCACCCGGATCCGGCTCGCGTACGGCGCGGGGGAGGCCTGGCTGGTCACCCGCTACGAGGACGTCCGCTTCGTCACCTCCGACCCGCGCTTCTCCCGGGAACTGGTCGTCGGCCGTGACATCACCAGCATGCGCCCGGCCCCCGTGGCCTCCCAGACGGCCGGCCTGCAGTACATCGACCCGCCCGGGCACAACCGGCTGCGCCGGGTCGTCGCCCGTGCCTTCACGGGGCGGGCCATGCAGCGGCTGCGGCCGATGGCGGAGCGCAGGGCCGGCGAACTCCTCGACGCGATGGAGGCGGCGGGCCCGCCTGCCGACCTCATGGAGCAGCTGCACGGCCCCTTCCCGATCGCCGTGATCCGGGACTTCCTCGGCGTCGACGAGAAGGACTGGCACCGCTGGGCGGCGACCGGCGAGGCGCTGCTCTCCGCGGGCTCCGACGCCGAGGAACGCGCCCGGGAGGCCGCCCGGACCACCCGGGCCCGGATCGCCGAGCTGCTGCGAAGCCGCCGTGACGAGCCCCGTGAGGATCTCGCGGGAGTGCTGGCCCAGGCCACCGCGGACGGCGAGATCACCGACGACGAGGCGATCTCCCTGGCCACCGCCATCCAGGTCAGCGGCGGCCACGCCGTCCGCAACAACAGCGGCTCGATGATGTACGCGCTGCTCACCCACCCCGGGCACCTGGACCGGCTGCGCCGCGAGCCGGAGCTGCTCCCCAGGGCGGTGGACGAGCTGTTCCGCTACGTCCCGCACCGCAACGGCGTCGGCATCCCGCGGGTCGCCGTCGAGGACGTCGAGGTCGGCGGCCGGCTGATCCGGGCCGGTGACGTCGTCTACAACGCCTATGTCGCCGCCAACCGCGACCCCGCCGTCTTCACCGACCCCGACGACCTGGACTTCGACCGTGCCGACGGCCCGCACATCGCCTTCGGCCACGGCCCCCACCACTGCATGGCCGCGATCATGGCCCGTATGGAGGCCGAGGTCATGATCGGCTCGGTGCTCGCCCGTTTCCCCGGCATCCGGCTGGCCGTACCTCCCGAGGAGGTCGGGTTCCAGTGCCAGGGCCTGATCCGCGGACCGCGTACGCTGCCCGTGACCTGGTGACCGGCGAGGGCCGGAGAGGACCGAGGAGAACCCCACCATGCTGACGACCACCTACGTCCCCGGCGCCCCCAACTGGCTCGACCTGGGCACCACGGACACCGAAGCGAGCGCCGCCTTCTACTCGGCCGTCTTCGGCTGGCGGCACCGGTCCGCGGGCCCCGAGGCGGGCGGCTACGGCTTCTTCGAGCAGGACGGCGGCACGGTCGCCGGGATCGGCCCGCTCACGGCGGAGGGCGCGAGCCCGTCCTGGCGGGTCTACTTCCACACCCCGGACGCCGAGGCCACCGCCAAGGCCGTCGAGCAGGCGGGCGGCAGCGTCCGGATCGCCCCGGCGGACGTCTTCGCCTTCGGCCGGGCGGCGGCCTTCGTCGACCCCGCCGGCGCGGACTTCGCGGTCTGGCAGCCGGGCGAGACCAAGGGCCTGGACCTCGTGGCGGTCCCCGGCAGCCTGGCCAGGACGGAGCTCTACACCACCGACGGGGACGGGGCGAAGGCGTTCTACGAGTCGGTCTTCTCCTGGCAGACGCGGGACGTCCCGATGGGCCCGGGCCTGACCTACACGATCCTCACCCCGGCCGGCGCGGGCCCGGCTGGGGCCCACGGCGGCCTGATGCAGTTGCCCCAGGCCAACCTCGACGCCGGATCCACCCCGGAGTGGCACCCGTACTTCGAGGTGACCGACTGCGACGCCACCTCCGCAAGGGCTACCGAGGCCGGAGCCACCGTCCTCATGTCGGTCACCGAAGCCCCCGGCATCGGCCGCTTCGCCATGTTCCTCGACCCCTCCGGCGCCCTCTTCGCCATCATCACGACGGCCACGAGCTGAGCCCCGGGCCCCCTGCCGGACCTTCGGTCGCAAGCCACCTCAGTGGATCTGTGGCTGACTCGACGGCATCAGATGCGCGTACAGGTGTCGGATTCAGCGCAGGACGGGGAAGGCCAGCAGTGATCTCGACGCAGGATCGGGCGGACACGCGACGCCTGTGGGAGTACCACCAGATGGGTCACACGCCCCGTCCTTGCTCCGTCGCGATCGGACTCGGCAGCCACGACCTGGGAGTCGCCGACACTGCCGTCGACCTGTACAAACGCGGGATGATTCCACTCCTCGTGTTCACCGGCGCCACCAGCCCCACGACGCGAGAACGCATGCCCCGGGGTGAGGCGGTCCACTACCGAGAACGTGCGCTTGAGCTCGGAGTCCCCAGCTCAGCCGTTCTTGTGGAGCCGCAGGCCCGGAACACGGGCGAGAACATCCGCTTCTCCCGCGAACTGTTGGAGAAGGCCGGCGTGGACGTGTCCTCGGTCCTGCTGATCAGCAAGCCGTACGAGGAGAGGCGGGCGTACGCCACGGCGCGCAAGCTGTGGCCCGAAGTCGAGATCGTCAGCGCTTCCAGCCCGATGACCTTGAACGAGTACGTCGACTCCATCGGGGACGCCCGTTTGGTGATCGACATGCTTGTTGGCGCGCTCCAGCGACTGTTGGTCTACCCGGAACAGGGCTTCATGATCAGCCAGCAGGTACCGGCCGATGTGATCGATGCTTATCAGCGGCTGTGTAAGCGAGGGTTCACGAGCCGGCTGTTGCGAGACGTGCAGGGTCAGGATCAGGACTTGAGCCAGACGCGGCGGTGACGAGCCACTGCGTACGCCCGTTCTACCTGTTCGGTGGTGAGCTTGCCGGTGAGCGGGCCGAGCGACGGACGGCGTACTGCGTAGCGGCACGTTTCAAGGATGCGACGCCGACAAAGACCAGGGCTGGTTCAACCGGGACGGCGAAGTCGCAGTATCGCCCGAGCACTTCCCGCACGTAGTTGGCCTCGGTGTTGATGGCGAACACGCCTCCCGGTCCGATCAGCAGATGGTCGATGTCACCGCCGTTGATCTTCTCCACGCTGTGGAGGACCCGCCAGCCGAATGAGGACAGGCGTTCCAGCTCACGCCCCACTCGTCGTTCTCCCTCCAGGCCGGCGTACCAGCTGTCCCACTCCGAGGACTGTCGCAGGAGCTTCGTTCGCAGTCGTTGGGTAGCTGAGGGACCACGTCCAGCGAACATGCCCAGGAGACTGGCTCCGGGTCGGTTCCCCGCCAGGTCCTCGCTGAGGGAGAGAGGCGGGAGGGCAACCGGTCTTGTCGCACGGCGGATATGTGCCGCCGGGGGACTGGGCTGCGCCGCAGGCGGCGCGGGGCCTAGTGCCTGAGGAGAGACGGGCGCGGAGCCGATCGTGAGGTCGTTACCAAGGTGGCGTTGTAGCAGGGCTACCGCGTCATCCCGGTATCTCTCGACTTTGATCGTCACGACCCAGGCGGAGCCGAGCAGACGCGGCCCAGGGCGTCCAGGTCGTTCGTACAGTGGCGCGCTCCACCTGGACGCCCTGAACCACGCCCGCTCCACGGTGTGTGGGCCGACGGCAGACGGGCTGGGAGCTTGGGTAAGTAGTGGGTTGAGCTGCTTGTATGACGTTGCGCTTGTGGTCTCCGAACGGAAGCGTCTAGCTGTGGGGGCTTGACATGTGGTCGTCGAGGTTCAGTCCTCATAGCAACAGGAGGAAGATTGTCACCCCGAGGCACACGAGCCCTACGGGCCGCTAGCGGGCTGACATCAGCGGTTGACACCAACAGCCGCGTACGGAGGTGGAACGGGGTGGACCTCAGCGACCAACGTTCAACTGCCCAGCGCCCGAGCACCAGGCCCGTTGGTACGCCTTGATCGACCTGATAAGGATGAGGCCAGATTTCACATCCTGTGGCCAAGGCGAGGCGCCGTCCCCAAACCATGGGCGGCGCCCCGTTGGCTGGCCTGGACACGGATACGGCCCCTTGTGCTGCGGCTCGCCGGATGGGCATCGCGTTGTAGACGGTGCACCGATGTCATGACCTTGTTAGCCCTTGAAGGAGCCCTTGGTCCGCTCTTTCGCGCCCCGCACCCTGCCCCGCGCTTCGAGAGCGGCGCCTTTTGCGGCGAGGGTTTCCTTGTGCACCGCGTGCGCTGCCTTCCGCACAGTCTTTCCGACGACCTGTTCGGCCTTTGCCTTGGCTCTTTCTCCGGCACTCATCTCGATACCTCCACGTCACTGGCCAAGTGCCCCTGAGGCGGGGGTCACAACCACCGCAGGGACCAGCAGCCGCCTCAGCAGCATCCGCCGACCGAACACCGAGCGTCCTCGCACGCTGAGCCGCAGCTCAGAGGGTGGGCGACGTGATCCGTTTGTGAGCGGTTCAAGAGCCTGGCTTCGTCGGCCGGGCCGTCTGTGGGCCGTCCGAGGGGGATCGGCGACGACAGATGACGACCGTCGGTGACAGGAGTCCAGGTCGTGAGCCGCAGGTCACCCAAGTGGATCTGCGACACTGGTACCACCATGCCCAAGCCCGGAGAACTCACTTTCGTCGCGCCGCGCGGAGCCAAGAAGCCGCCGCGGCATCTCGCTGATCTCTCGCCTGCCGAGCGCAAGGATGCGGTGGCCGAGGTCGGGGAGAAGCCGTTTCGTGCCAAGCAGCTGTCGCAGCACTACTTCGCGCGGTATGCGCACGACCCCGAGCAGTGGACCGACATCCCGGCCGGGTCGCGGGACAAGCTGCGGGAGGCGCTGTTCCCCGAGCTGATGACGGTCGTGCGGCATCTGTCGACCGACGAGGGGACGACGCGCAAGACGCTGTGGCGGCTGTTCGACGGCACGCTCGTCGAGTCGGTGCTGATGCGGTACCCGGACCGGGTGACCATGTGCATCAGCTCGCAGGCGGGGTGCGGGATGAACTGCCCGTTCTGCGCGACCGGGCAGGCGGGACTGGACCGGAACCTGTCGACCGCCGAGATCGTCCACCAGATCGTGGACGGGATGCGGGCGCTCCGGGACGGGGACGTGCCCGGCGGGCCCGCGCGGCTCTCCAACATCGTCTTCATGGGGATGGGCGAGCCGCTCGCCAACTACAAGCGGGTGGTCGGGGCGATCCGGGCGCTCACCGATCCGGCCCCGGACGGGCTCGGGCTGTCGCAGCGCGGGATCACCGTCTCGACCGTCGGACTGGTCCCGGCCATCCACCGGTTCGCCGACGAGGGCTTCAAGTGCCGGCTGGCGATCTCGCTGCACGCCCCCGACGACGAACTGCGCGACACCCTCGTCCCCGTGAACACGCGGTGGAAGGTGCGCGAGGTCCTCGACGCCGGGTTCGAGTACGTCGAGAAGAGCGGGCGGCGGCTCAGCATCGAGTACGCGCTCATCCGCGACATCAACGACCAGGCGTGGCGGGGCGACCGGCTCGGGCGGCTGCTCAAGGGCAAGCCCGTGCACGTCAACCTCATCCCGCTGAACCCGACGCCGGGTTCGAAGTGGACCGCGTCGCGGCCGGAGGACGAGAAGGCTTTCGTCGAGGCGATCGAGGCGCACGGTGTACCGGTGACGGTCCGGGACACCCGTGGCCAGGAGATCGACGGCGCCTGTGGTCAGCTCGCGGCCACCGAGAGGTAATCTGAGGGCCGTACTCACATCTTCATATTCCGACAGGGGAGCGCCACAGCGCTGAGAGTGCGGCAATCGGGCCGCAGACCCTCTGAACCTCGCCCAGGTCATTCTGGGTAGGAAGTTCGGTCATCACTCAAGCTGTTGCGCCCTGCCCGCACACCGCGGGCAGGGCCGCGTCTCTTCCTGGTCAACCCCAGGAGGAAAACACCAGTGCACACAAGGACCTTCTTGGCCGCGGCCGTAGGGCTCGGCCTCGTCACGCTGTCCGCGTGCTCGTCGTCGTCGGGTTCCGAGGCCGACTCCAAGACCGTCACCCTGGTCAGCCACGACTCGTGGGCCGTCTCCAAGAACGTGCTCCAGGACTTCGAGAAGCAGTCCGGCTACAAGGTCAGGGTCCTCAAGGACGGCGACGCCGGGCAGGCCGTCAACAAGGCGATCCTGACCAAGGACAACCCGCAGGGCGACGTCTTCTTCGGCGTCGACAACACCCTGCTGTCCCGCGCCCTCGACAACGGGCTCTTCCAGCCGTACGAGGCCAAGGGGCTGGACCAGGTCGGCACGGACTACCAGCTCGACGCGGGCAAGCACCGGGTCACGCCCATCGACTACGGCGACATCTGCGTCAACTACGACAAGGCGTACTTCAGCAAGCACAAGCTGACCCCGCCGACGTCGTACGCCGACCTCGTCAAGCCGCAGTACAAGAACCTCCTCGTCACCGAGAACGCGTCCACCTCCTCGCCGGGGCTGGGATTCCTGCTCGGGAGCGCGGCCCAGTACGGCGACAGCGGGTGGCAGGGTTACTGGAAGCAGCTCAAGGCCAACGGTGTCAAGGTCGTCGACGGCTGGGAGCAGGCCTACAACGAGGAGTTCTCCGGCTCGGCCGGCGGCAGGAAGGCCGGCGGCGACCGGCCGCTCGTCGTGTCGTACGCCTCCTCGCCGCCCGCCGAGGTCATCTACGCCGACCCGAAGCCGAGCACCGCGCCCACCGGTGTCGCGACCGGCACCTGCTTCCGGCAGATCGAGTTCGCCGGGCTGCTGAGCAACGCGGGGAACACCAAGGGCGGCAAGGCGCTCATCGACTTCCTGGTCTCCAAGGAGTTCCAGGAGGACATGCCGCTGAACATGTTCGTGTACCCGGTGGTGAAGGGCGCGAGCGTGCCCGCCGAGTTCACCAAGTACGGTCCCGCCGCCCAGGACCCCGAGACCATGGCGCCCGACAAGATCGCCGCCAACCGTGACCAGTGGGTCAAGACGTGGACGTCACTCGTACTGAAGTAGCGGCCGGGAGCGGGCGCGGAAGTGCGGCGCGGCTCGGGTTGATGCTCGGGCCCGTCGCGTTCTTCGGCGTCTTCTTCGCCTGGCCGGTCGCGGCGATCGTCGCGCGCGGGCTGAAGGTCGACGGGGTGTGGCGGTTCGGGCGGATCGCCGACGTCCTCGGCCAGTCCGACATCCGGCACGTGCTCTGGTTCACCACCTGGCAGGCGCTCGCCTCCACCGCGCTCACCCTGCTGGCCGCGCTGCCCGCCGCCTACGTCTTCGCCCGCCTCGACTTCCCGGGCAGGCAGGTGCTGCGGGCCGTGGTGACGGTTCCCTTCGTACTGCCGACGGTGGTCGTGGGGACCGCGTTCCTCGCACTCGTCGGACGCGGCGGCCTGCTGGACGCGTTGTGGGGCGTACGGCTCGACACCACCGTCTGGGCCATCCTGCTGGCGCACGTCTTCTTCAACTACGCGGTTGTCGTACGGACCGTGGGCGGGCTCTGGGCCCAGCTGGACCCGCGGCAGGAGGAGGCCGCCCGGATGCTCGGCGTCTCCCCGCTGGCCGCCTGGCGCAAGGTCACCCTCCCGGCGCTCGCGCCCGCCGTGGCCGCCGCCGCGCTGATGGTCTTCCTGTTCACCTTCACCTCCTTCGGCGTGGTGCAGATCCTCGGCGGGCCGACGTTCTCCACCCTCGAAGTGGAGATCTACCGGCAGACCTCGGAGATCTTCGACCTCTCCACGGCCGCCGTCCTCACCCTCGTCCAGTTCGCCGCGGTCGGCGCGATCCTCGCCGTGCACGCGTGGACGGTACGGCGGCGGGAGAGCGCGCTCAGGCTGGTGGACCCGGCGGTGACGGCCCGCAGGCCGCGCGGCGCCGGGCAGTGGGCGCTGCTCGGCGGGGTCCTCGCCACCGTCGCGTTCCTCCTCGTCCTGCCGCTGGCCGTGCTGGTACGGCGGTCGTTCGACGGCGGGTTCGGGTACTACCGGGCGCTGGGCGACGCCGACGGCGGGACCTTCCTGGTCGCGCCGATCGAGTCGGTCGTCACCTCGCTGCAGTACGCCGTCGTCGCCACCGCCGTCGCCGTGGTGATCGGCGGGCTCGCCGCCGCCGCGCTGGCCCGGCGGGACGCGGGGCGCCTCGTACGGGGGTTCGACGCGCTGCTGATGCTGCCGCTCGGGGTGTCCGCGGTGACCGTCGGCTTCGGGTTCCTGATCGCGCTCGACAAGCCGCCGCTGGACCTGCGCCAGTCCTGGATCCTCGTCCCGCTCGCGCAGGCGCTGGTCGGCGTGCCCTTCGTCGTGCGGACCATGCTGCCCGTGCTGCGGGCCGTGGACGAGCGGCTGCGGGAGGCGGCGGCCGTGCTCGGGGCCTCGCCCTGGCGGGTGTGGCGGGAGGTCGATCTGCCGTTGGTGCGGCGCGCGCTGCTGATCGCGGCGGGGTTCGCGTTCGCGGTGTCGCTGGGCGAGTTCGGGGCGACGGTGTTCATCGCACGGCCCGACAACCCGACCCTGCCGGTCGCCGTGGCCCGGCTGCTGTCCCGCCCCGGTGACCTCAACTACGGCCAGGCGATGGCCCTTTCCACGATTCTGATGGTGGTGTGCGCGGTGGCCCTGCTGGTCCTTGAGCGGCTGCGGACGGACCGGACGGGGGAGTTCTGATGCCGCTTCTCGAACTGGAGCAGGCCACCGTGCGGTTCGGCGGGCGGGCCGTGCTCGACGGCGTCGGCCTGGAGGTGGCCGAGCACGAGGTGGTGTGCGTGCTCGGGCCGAGCGGGAGCGGCAAGTCGACGCTGCTGCGGACGGTGGCGGGACTGCAACCGCTCGACTCCGGGCGGGTGTTGCTCGACGGCGACGACCAGGCGCGGATGCCGGCGCACCGGCGGGGCGTCGGGCTGATGTTCCAGGACCACCAGCTGTTCCCGCAACGGGATGTCGGCGGGAACGTGGCCTTCGGGCTGCGGATGCGTGGCGCCGGGAAGGCGCAACAGGCCGAGCGGGTCGGTGAGTTGCTGGAGCTGGTGGGGCTTCCGGGCGCGGACCGGCGGGCCGTCGCCGGGCTCTCCGGCGGTGAGCAGCAGCGGGTCGCGCTCGCCCGGGCACTGGCGCCCCGGCCCCGGCTGCTGATGCTCGACGAACCGCTGGGTCAGCTCGACCGCTCGCTGCGGGAGCGGCTCGTGGTCGAACTCCGGGAGCTGTTCGGGCGGTTGGGTACGACCGTGCTCGCCGTGACGCACGACCAGGGCGAGGCGTTCGCGCTGGCCGACCGGGTGGTGGTGATGCGGGACGGGCGGATCGCCCAGTCAGGCACGCCGCTCGACGTCTGGCAGCGGCCCGCGGACGAGTTCGTCGCCCGCTTCCTCGGCTTCGGCAACGTGGTCGCGGCGATTGTCGAGGGCACGGTCGCGGTGACGCCGTGGGGGAAGGTGCCGGTGCCCGAGGGCTCGGCGCAGGGTTCGCGGACGCTGCTGGTCCGGCCGGCGGGCGTACGGCTCGTCGCCGCCGACGCGGGGCTGCCCTGCACGGTGGCCGCCCGCACCTTCCAGGGCACCCATGTCACCGTCCACCTCCAGCCCCAGGACGGGCCCCGCCTGGAGGCCGCCTGCGCGCTGCGGGCGGCGCCGGAGGCCGGGGACGCGGTGGGCGTCGAGTTCGACGCGGCGGAGACCGTCGTACTGGACTGAGGGCTCCGCCGGTACGGCCGAGGCCCGTCCCCCGGGGATACGGGGACGGGCCTCGACGGTGTACGGGTGAGCGGCGCGTCAGTTGCCGCTGTGCGCCCCACGGCGGCGCATGCCGAACCAGACGGCGCCACCGCCGACCGCCACGAGCGCGGCGGCGATACCGGCGATCAGCCCGGTGTTGGAGTTGGCACCGGTCTCGGCGAGGTTCGACTCACCGACGGCCGGGGACGGGGCGTTGTCCGACGTGGTCGCCGGGGCGGTGGTGCTGTCCGAGGCCGACGGGGTCGGGGAGTCCGACTCGGCCGGGGTGGTCTCCGTGGCGGACGGCGACGGGGTGGTCGTGTCCGAGGGGGAGGGGCTGGAGCTCTCGTCGGACTTGCACGCCGTCGACGGGGTGGTCAGGTTGGGCGTGATGTCCGTGTCGATCTGGATCTTGCCACTGTCGACCTTGACGTGGACGCGGTACGTCGCGTCGGGCGCCCAGTCCTCGGAGAAGCTGACCGTCGTGCCTGCCTTGGAGCCCTTGACGGTCTGGGCGTCGCCGACCTGCTTCGCGTCGGCGCCGTTGCTCTCGAGGAAGACGGTGATGGTGGCCGGAGTACCTGAGGCGTCGACGTCCTTGACGTTGATCACACCGTTGGAGCCGTCGCAGGTGGCTTCGGCGGAGAACTCGGAGATGTTGCACGCGAAGGCGCTGCTGGAGACGCCCAGGGCCAGCGCGGCCGACGCGGAGGCAACACCCAGGATGCGCACGGAACGACGTGCACTGCGGCGGGATATGGACACGTTTGTCCTTACTGAGTGCATAACTTCGGGGGGGTGAGAGGGAGTTGACGCAACCGTGAGGTCAGGCATCAGATTCCCCAAGAGACTCACAGGTCTATAAGTGCTCCGTAAGGAGTGTCAATGCATATGCGGTCCACGGGCGTTGACTTTACCTGCTCATTAATCGCTGAGACGTTTCAGCGCCTGTGAAGCTTGCTCGATCCGGTCAACCAGGGCGATACGGGACGCCATCGCGCGCTCCCCCGCGAGCGAGGTCAGCAGCTGCCAGGCCGGCAGTTTCTCGCTCCAGTGCGCCTCGTTCACGAGCACCATCGGGGTCGGTTCGCCGCGTGACTCGTAGTAGTTGGGCGTCGCGTTGTCGAAGATCTCCTGGACGGTCCCGGCGGCGCCCGGCAGGAACACCACACCGGCGTTGGAGCGGGCCAGCAGGCCGTCCTCGCGGGTGGCGTTGGCGAAGTACTTGGCGATGTGCGCGGCGAAGGCGTTCGGCGGCTCGTGGCCGTAGAACCAGGTGGGGATGCCGACCGACGGGCCACCGTCCGGCCAGCGCTCGCGGACCTCGAAGGCGGCGCGCGCCCAGTCGGTGACGGACGGCCGGAACGACGGTGCCTTGGCGAGGAGTTCCAGCGCCTCGTCGAGCATCCCGTCGTCGAAGGGCGCCGCGTACGCGCCCAGGTTCGCCGCTTCCATGGCGCCCGGGCCGCCGCCGGTCGCCACCGTGAAGCCGGCCCGCGCGAGCTCCCGGCCGAGCCGGGCGGCACCGGCGTACTCCGCCGTGCCGCGGGCCATCGCGTGGCCGCCCATCACGCCCACCACCCGGGCGCCGACGAGGAGTTCGTCCAGCGCGTCGGAGACCGCGTCGTCGTGGATCGAGCGCAGCATCGAGCCGAATATGTCGCCGTCCGCCCTGGTCTGCTGGAACCAGGCGTACGAGCGGGCGTCCGGGGTCGCCTCGTACCCCGCGTCGAGCGAGTCGAAGAGCTCGGCGGGCGTGTAGACGAAGGCGCGGTAGGGATCGAAGGGGAGGTCCGGGACCGGCGGGAACACCAGGGCGCCGGACGCGCCGGCCCGGGCGGCGGCCTCGGGGGACATCGGGCAGCCGAGGAAGACGGCGCCGGTGGTGTCGGTGGCCAGCAGGACGTCCGTACGGTCCGTCAGATCGACGGCCTGGACCCGGTACTGGGCGAGCGTGCCGTGCGCGGCGACGACCTCGTCGAACTCGGCGAGGGACTCGATCTCACGGTCGCGGGCGGCCCGGTGCTGCGGGGGGTTCGGCTGGGCGGGTGTCGGATGCACCCGCCCACTGTAGGCGTCAGCCCTGGACCGCGGCCGGGTCCATCCACACGACCTCCCAGCTGTGGCCGTCGAGGTCCTCGAAGGAGCGGCCGTACATGAAGCCCTGGTCCTGGACGTCGTCGTTCGCCGTGCCGCCGGCCGCGACCGCCTTCGCCACCAGATCGTCGACCTTCTCGCGGCTCTCCGCGCTCAGGCAGATCAGCACCTCGCTGGTCTTCGTCGAGTCGGCGATCTCCTTCTTGGTGAAGTCGGCGTAGCGCTGCTTGCTCAGCAACATCGCGATGATCGTGTCGCTGATCACGACGCAGGAGCAGTCGTCGTTGCTGAACTGGGGGTTGATCGAGTAGCCGAGCTCCGTGAAGAACTTCCGGGACGCGGCGACGTCGTCGGTGGCCAGGTTCACGAAGATCATCTGCTGGTACATGGGGTCTCTCCCTCGGGTGTCGTGCCGTTCGCGGGGATAGACCAGGGGACTCGGCGAAAGTCATCGCCGGGTCCCGGGTTTTTTCGTACGGACTTTCAGCGGGCGAGCGGGAGTGCGGCGAGCTCCGCGATCAGCAGGGTGAGGGGGCCGAAGAGTGCCAGCAGGGCACCGGTGCGCAGGGCCGCCGCGGTGCGCAGCACGGTCGCCGGAGCGCCGAGCCGGAGCAGGGCCGCCGTGGTGTCGGCGCGGGACTGGCGGGCCTCGACGGCGGCGGTGAGGAGGGTGCCGACCGCGCAGCCGGCCACCACGAGGCCGCCGAGGACGGTGAGGGGGCCGAAGGCGGGGGCGCTGCCGTCGCCGCCGTGGAGGGCGGTGGCCGCGAAGGCCGCCGACGCCACCGCGCAGACGACGCCGAGGGGGCGGCCGATGCGGGTGGCTTCCGCCATCAGGACGCGGCCGGCGAGGAGGCGGCGGGCGCCGGGGCGGACGGACTGGAGGAGGCGACCGCAGAGGTGGGTGAGGCCGGGGGCGGCGAGGATCAGGCCGAGGGCGGTGAGGGCCCAGCCGGCGAGGACGCCTGCGGGGCCGGTGGCCAGGCCGCCGGGGAGGGTGGTGTGCGGGGCGGTTTCGGTGGCGCCGGCGTAGGACTCCACGGCGAGGCCCGCGGCGAGGACGGCGATGCCCCAGGGGAGCCCTGAGGGTGGGGCGGCGGGGAGGTCGGGCAGCGGGGCCGGGGTGTCGGCGGTGCGGTCGGCCGGGGCCGGCGGGGGCGGGGGCGGGGTGTCGCTTACCGGCGCTTGCAGGGTGCCGTCCGCGCCCACCCGTGCCGCCCCAGCGGCACGACTGCCCGCGGGCTGAAGCGGTGGCTGAGGGCCGTCCGCGGGGTGAAGCGGTGGCTGAGGGCCGTCCGCGGGGTGAAGCGGTGGCTGAGGGCCGTCCGCGGGGTGAAGCGGTGGGTGGGGGGCGTTCGTGGGCTGAAGTGGTGGGTGGGTGCCCGGTGTCGGGCCGCGGAAGAAGCGGGCGCCGAAGCGGCCGTAGGTGCCGAAGGTTTCGGGGGTGGGGGTTCTGCCGTAGGCGCCGAAGCGGCCGTAGCCGCGGGGGGTGCGGGTGTCGGGGTGGGGGAGGTCGCGGGGGCGCAGGGCCAGGGCGACCGTCGTGGAGGCGAGGACCGGGAGGGTGGCCAGGAGGGTCAGGGCCGCCGGGACGGGCAGGGACCTGTCGGCCGCCAGGAAGTCCTTCGCGGCGCCGTCGAAGGGCATGCCCGTGAGGTCGCCGCGCAGGTGGAGGAAGACCAGGAGGGCCAGCAGGGAGCCCAGGGTGCAGGCGAGGGCCGTGTTGAGGGCGGCCACGGCCATCAGGCGGGCCGGGCCCAGGCCGAAGGCGGAGAGGCCGGGGCGCGGCTTGGCGCCGGGGTCGGTGCGGGCGACCGCGACCGCGAGCTGCACCGTGGTGGCCAGCGGGATCGCGCACCAGGACAGGCGCAGGAGCGCCGCCGTCGAGTGGGTCGGGTGGCTCAGCCCGTAGCCGAGGGCGGACAGCAGCAGGAAGCCCGTGCCGGCGGCAGCCGCGGCCACCAGGAGGCGGCGCAGGTGCACGGTCGGGCGGGCGGCGCCGGTCAGACGGAGACTGAGCACTCGGCCCGGCCCTCCGCTTCGGGGACCGGCGGCAGGTGGACGGTGTTGACCCGGCGGCCGTCCAGGAGGTCGACCTTGCGGTCGGCGAGGGCCGCCGTCTCCGCGTCGTGCGTGGCCAGGACGACCGTGATGCCGTGCGAGCGGGCCGCCGTGGTGAGCGTGCGCAGCACGTGCGCGCGGTCGGCGCGGTGCAGGGGCGCCGTCGGCTCGTCGGCGAAGAGGACCGTGGGGGCGGGGGCGAGCGCGCGGGCGATGGCGACGCGCTGGCGTTCGGACTGCTTGAGCTCGGCCGGGTGTCTGCGGGCCTTGTCGCCGACGTCGAGGCGCTCCAGCCACTCCAGCGCGGCCACCTTGGCCCGGCGGCGGCCGGTGCCGCGCAGCATCAGGGGCAGGGCCGTGTTCTCCCAGACGTTCAGCTCGGGGACGAGGGTCGGGGCCGGGTCGATCCAGCCGAAGCGGTCGCGGCGCAGCCGCTCGCGGGCGAACGGGCCCATCCGGTGCACGGCCTTGCTGTTGAACCAGACCTCGCCGTCCTGCGCCGGGACCAGACCGGCCAGGCACCTCAGCAGCGTCGTCTTGCCGCAGCCGCGCGGGCCGCTGACGGCGAGGATCTCGCCCTCGCGCACGCCCAGGGAGATGCCGGTGACACCCGGTGAGCCGTCCTGGTGGCGGAAGTGCAGGGCGCGTGCCCACAGCACGTCGTTGTCCGGCGGGGCCTCCATGGGCGTAACACCTCGGTTCTGATCCGTTTTGCCGTGCCTTCCCACGTCCGGGGGAACGAAAGGCTGGGCCGATCGGTCACGTGCACGCTAGGCAGGCCGGGCGGCGGAGCCCGGACAGCACGCGGCCCCGGGCCGCCGTTCTCACTCGAACGGGCGGCGCCGGGGCCGGATGGTCAGACCGCTGATCCGATGATCAGAGCTTGGTCCACGCCTCGGTGAGGGTGGCGCGCAGGATCTGCTCGATCTCGTCGAAGGTCTCCTGGTTGGAGATCAGCGGCGGGGCGAGCTGGACGACCGGGTCGCCGCGGTCGTCGGCACGGCAGTACAGGCCGTTCTCGAACAGGGCCTTCGAGAGGAAGCCGTACAGGACGCGCTCGGTCTCCTCGTCGTTGAAGGACTCCTTGGTGGCCTTGTCCTTGACCAGCTCGATGCCGTAGAAGAAGCCGTTGCCGCGGACGTCGCCGACGATCGGCAGGTCGTGCAGCTTCTGCAGGGTGGAGAGGAAGGCGCCCTCGTTGTCGAGCACGTGCTGGTTCAGGCCCTCGCGCTCGAACAGGTCGAGGTTGGCGAGGCCGACCGCCGCGGAGACCGGGTGGCCGCCGAAGGTGTAGCCGTGCAGGAAGGTGTTGTCACCCTTGTAGAACGGCTCGGCGACGCGGTCGGAGACGATGCACGCGCCGATCGGGGAGTAGCCCGAGGTCATGCCCTTGGCGCAGGTGATCATGTCCGGGACGTAGCCGAACTTGTCGCAGGCGAACATCGTGCCGAGGCGGCCGAAGGCGCAGATGACCTCGTCGGAGACGAGCAGCACGTCGTACTGGTCGCAGATCTCGCGCACGCGCTGGAAGTAGCCGGGCGGGGGCGGGAAGCAGCCGCCGGCGTTCTGGACCGGCTCCAGGAAGACCGCGGCGACGGTGTCGGGGCCCTCGAAGAGGATCTGCTGCTCGATCTGGTCGGCGGCCCAGCGGCCGAAGGCCTCCGGGTCGTCGCCGTGGATCGGGGCGCGGTAGATGTTGGTGTTCGGGACCTTGTGGGCACCGGGGACGAGCGGCTCGAAGGGGGCCTTCAGCGCCGGCAGGCCGGTGATCGACAGGGCGCCCTGCGGGGTGCCGTGGTAGGCGACCGCGCGGGAGATGACCTTGTACTTGGTCGGCTTGCCCTGAAGCTTGAAGTACTGCTTGGCGAGCTTCCAGGCGGTCTCGACGGCCTCGCCGCCACCGGTGGTGAAGAAGACCTTGTTCAGGTCGCCGGGGGCGTGGTCGGCCAGCCGCTCCGCGAGCTCGACGGCCTTCGGGTGGGCGTACGACCACACCGGGAAGAACGCCAGCTCCTGGGCCTGCTTGAAGGCGGTCTCGGCGAGTTCGGTGCGGCCGTGACCGGCCTGGACCACGAACAGGCCGGCGAGACCGTCGAGGTAGCGCTTGCCCTTGTCGTCGTAGATGTAGGTGCCCTCGCCCCGGACGATGGTCGGGACGGGCGAGTTCTCGTACGAGGACATGCGGGTGAAGTGCATCCACAGGTGGTCGTACGCGGTGCGGCTGAGGTCCTTCTGGGTCACGGTTATCGGGTTCCCCACATGTAGGTCTGCTTCTTCAGCTTCAGATAAACGAAGCTTTCGGTGGAGCGCACGCCGGGCAGCGCCCGGATGCGTTTGTTGATGACGTCCAGCAGGTGGTCGTCGTCCTCGCAGACGATCTCCGCGAGGATGTCGAACGAGCCCGCGGTCATCACCACGTACTCGACTTCCGACATGGCGGTCAGCGCGTCCGCGATCGACTCGACGTCGCCCTCGACGTTGATGCCGACCATCGCCTGCCGGCGGAAGCCCACGGTGAGCGGGTCCGTGACGGCGACGATCTGCATGACGCCCTGGTCCAGCAGCTTCTGGACGCGCTGGCGCACGGCCGCCTCGGACAGGCCGACGGCCTTGCCGATCGCGGCGTACGGCCGGCGGCCGTCCTCCTGGAGCTGCTGGATGATGGCGAGGGAAACGGCGTCCAACTGCGGGGTGCCGTTCCTGGACTCGCGGGAGGAGTCCCTCTGGTCTGCGCTTCGACTGGCCACGACCTCACTGTGCACGACGTCTCGACGGTTCCGCAAGGCCGCATCGATGAAATTCGTTGTTTGAGGTGGCCTGGATTGCGGATTTCGCAGACTTGGCGGCGGTGGGGCTGTTGAAAACGTGGGATCTCGGATTACTGTGGGTGTCTCAGTGATTGGACACCCGAACTTGGAGGGCCGGCAGTGAGCACCGAGCTGCGTCGTCTGCGCAATTACATCGACGGTGAGTTCCGGGACGCCGCCGACGGGCGGACCACCGAGGTGGTCAACCCCGCCACCGGCGAGGCGTACGCCACCGCGCCGCTGTCCGGCGAGGCCGACGTCGACGCGGCGATGACGGCCGCGGCTGCCGCCTTCCCGGGCTGGCGCGACACCACGCCCGCCGAGCGGCAGAGGGCCCTGCTGAAGATCGCGGACGCGTTCGAGGAGCGGGCCGAGGAACTCATCGCGGCGGAGGTGGAGAACACCGGCAAGCCGACCGGGCTCACCCGCTCCGAGGAGATCCCGCCGATGGTCGACCAGATCCGGTTCTTCGCCGGTGCGGCCCGGATGCTGGAGGGCCGCTCGGCCGGCGAGTACATGGAGGGGATGACCTCCATCGTCCGCCGTGAGCCGGTCGGTGTCTGCGCGCAGGTCGCGCCCTGGAACTACCCGATGATGATGGCCGTGTGGAAGTTCGCCCCGGCGATCGCCGCGGGCAACACCGTCGTGCTGAAGCCGTCGGACACCACCCCGGCGTCGACCGTTCTGATGGCCGAGATCATCGGCGGGATCCTGCCGAAGGGCGTCTTCAACGTCGTCACGGGCGACCGTGACACCGGCCGTGCGATGGTCGAGCACCCGGTCCCGGCGATGGCCTCCATCACCGGCTCCGTGCGGGCCGGCATGCAGGTCGCCGAGTCCGCGTCCAAGGACCTCAAGCGGGTCCACCTGGAGCTGGGCGGCAAGGCGCCGGTCGTCGTGTTCGAGGACACCGACATCGCCAAGGCCGTCGAGGACATCTCCGTCGCGGGCTTCTTCAACGCCGGGCAGGACTGTACGGCGGCGACCCGGGTCCTCGTCCAGGAGTCGATCCACGACGAGTTCGTGGCCGCGCTCGCGAAGGCGGCGGCCGAGACGAAGACGGGCCAGCCGGACGACGAGGACGTGCTGTTCGGACCGCTGAACAACCCGAACCAGCTCAAGCAGGTCTCCGGCTTCATCGAGCGGCTCCCGGCGCACGCGAAGGTCGAGGCCGGCGGTCAGCGGGTCGGCGACAAGGGCTACTTCTACGCGCCGACCGTCGTCTCCGGGCTGAAGCAGGACGACGAGATCATCCAGAACGAGGTCTTCGGGCCGGTCATCACCGTCCAGTCCTTCACGGACGAGGACCAGGCCGTGGAGTGGGCCAACGGAGTCGAGTACGCGCTCGCGTCGTCGGTCTGGACGAAGGACCACGGGCGGGCGATGCGGATGTCCAAGAAGCTGGACTTCGGCTGCGTGTGGATCAACACGCACATTCCGCTGGTCGCGGAGATGCCGCACGGCGGGTTCAAGAAGTCCGGGTACGGCAAGGACCTGTCCGGGTACGGGTTCGAGGACTACACGCGGATCAAGCACGTGATGACGTCGCTGGACGCGTAGGTCGTAGGCGGCGGTCGTAGGCGGTAGTTCGGCTGCGGGTGCGTAGGGGCTGGTCGCGCAGTTCCCCGCGCCCCTCAGGGGCGCTGCGCTGAGCGGAGTCGACAGGGTGTCCGGTCCGCGTCAGGTCGCTCGACGCAGCGTCGATTGCCCGGTGGCGGGTTGGCGGGACATGCTTCAGAGGTGCCCCAGAATCCCTCTCGAACGCCTGCGCTCTCCCGTCGCTCCCTGCTGCGCGCGCTCGGCGGCACCGCCGCGCTCGGCGCGCTGGCGGGCTGCGGGGTGCCCGCCGCCTACGTCAAGGCCGGCGACCGTGCCGTGACCGACCTGTCCGCCACGGACCACAGGCTGGTCTTCGCGAACTGGCCGCTGTACATCGACGTGGACGACGACAACCCGAACAAGCGGCCCACCCTCGACGCCTTCGAGAAGAGCACCGGGATCTCCGTCGACTACATCGAGGAGATCAACGACAACGACGAGTTCTTCGGCAAGATCAGCCCCGCGCTGATGAACCACCAGTCCACCGGCCGCGACCTGATCGTCATCAGCGACTGGATGTGCGCGCGCTTCGTCCGCCTGGGCTGGGTCCAGAAGATGGACCGCGCCCACCAGCCGAACGTCGCGAAGTACCTGGACCCGCTGCTCCGCTCGCCCGCCTTCGACCCGGGCCGCCTCTACACCGTGCCGTGGCAGTCGGGCATCACCGGCATCGCCTACAACCGGAAGAAGCTGGGCCGCGAGATCCGGCACGTCAAGGACCTGTGGGCCAGTGACCTCAAGGGCCGGGTGACGCTGCTCTCCGGCCTCGACGAGGCGTTCGCGCTGCTCATGCAGGGCAACGGCGTGGACATCACCACGTGGACGGCCGACGACTTCTACGCCGTCTGCGAAGAGGTGCAGCAGCAGGTCGACCGGGGCCAGATCCGCCGCTTCACCGGCAACGACTACACGAAGGACCTGGTCAGCGGCGACGTCCTCGCCTGCCAGGCGTACTCGGGCGACGTCATCCAGCTCCAGGCCGACAACCCCGACATCCGCTTCGTCGTCCCCGAGGAGGGCGCGGAGCTGTGGTCCGACTCCCTGATGATCCCGGACCGCGCCGTCCACAAGACCAACGCGGAACGCCTCGTCGACTACTACTACGAGCCCGAGGTCGCCGCCGAACTGGCCGCCTGGGTCAACTACGTCTGCCCCGTCCCGGCCGCCCAGCAGGTCCTCGCCGACTCCAAGGACAAGGACACCGCGGCCCTCGCCGACAACCCCCTGATCTTCCCGAACACGGCGATGCGCAAGCGGCTCGCGGTCGCCCGGGACATCACGTCGACGGAACGGGTGGAGTTCGCGAAGCGCTGGAACACGATCGTGGGGTTGTAGGGGGCGGACCGCTGCTCCGGGGCCTGGGCCGGGGCCCGTGACGGTTCACCGGGTGGTGTGGTGGAGGCGGCGGAAGGCGCCCGGTGTCGTTCCGGTGTGGCGGGTGAAGAACTTGCCGAAGTTGGTGGGTTCGGAGAAGCCCAGGCGGCGGGCGATGACCGCGACCGGTTCGTCGGTGTGGGCGAGGAGCCGCTGGGCCTGGAGGGCGACGCGGGCGTCGATGACCTGTTTGACGGGCTGTCCGGTGGCGGCGAGACAGGCGCGGGTGAGGGTCTTGACCGTGTAGCCCAGACGGTGGGCGTAGTCCTCGGCGCGCCGGGTGGTGGCGTAGGAGTGTTCCAGCTGGGTGCGGAAACGGGCGTAGACCTCGCCACCGGCGTGCGGGTCGCCGTCCGCCTCCGGCTGCGGCAGCCGATCGATGTGCAACAGCACCGCGCCGAGGAGAAGCCGGAGGATCTCCCGCGACACGCTGCCGTCCGGGCGGGTGAACTCGGCGCGCACCCTGTCCAGCAGTGCGGACAGGGCGGCGTGGTCCTCGCCGGTGCCCAGTTGCCGGCAGACCGGGCCGTACCACTCGCGCCCGAGGCGGTCGGCGCCGGCCGGGCGGGGCGGGAAGGCCGGGGTGAACAGCAGGTGGGTGCCGGTCATGGTGCCGGGGCGGTCGAAGCGCTGGACCTGGCCGGGGCGGATCCACAGCAGTGTGCCGGGGCGGCAGGGGTGGGTGACGAAGTCGACGGTGTGTTCCCCGCTGCCCTCGGTGATCAGGGTGACCGTGTGGAAATCGACCCGGTGGACCCGCTGGAGGCTGCCGTCGGCCATCCGCTCGTGCAGGGCGGCCAGCTCGGTCAGCTCGAACCCGGCGACCGGCGCGGTGGGCGGGTTGAAGCCGAACCCGGGGATCGACCCGTCACGGGTGGCGGCGGCGACATCGGAGGCCGACATGGGAAACCCCGCTCATGTCCGTCTTTGACCATCAGGAGTCTCCAGCGTATCTCGCCCGGGCCATGACCCGCGGGCGACAGTGGGGGCAACGACGGTTTTCGGATACCGCCTGAACAGGAAGTAGAGCGGCATGAACGGCACGGTGACGGTCATCGACAGGGGCACGGTCCGCGTCCACAGCTACATGGCACCGGACGACAGTCTGAATGTCACCACCCAGCTGATCGAGACCCCCGGCCGGATCGTGGCCGTCGACGCGCAGTACGCGCTGGGGTACGCCGACGAGGTCGTCGCCTACGCCAGGGGGCTGGGCAAGCCGATCGACCGGCTGATCGTCACGCACGCCCACCCCGACCACTTCCACGGCGCGGCCCGCTTCGGCGCACCCGTGCACGCGCTGCCCGCCGTGCGCGACCAGATCGCCGCCCAGGGTGACGCCCAGGACCCGACCGGCACGCTCGTCCCGGTCACCGACGTCACGCCGACCGTCGGGATCAGCCCCGGTACCGAGGTCATCGACGGCGTGCGGTTCGTCTTCGAGGCCGTGACGGGCGGCGAGGCGGCCGACGAACTCGTCGTCCGACTGCCCGAGCAGGGCATCCTGGTCGCCCAGGACCTCGTCTACCACGCCACCCACCTGTTCCTGGGCAACAACGACATCGACGGCTGGCAGCGGGCCCTCGACACCCTGGCCGCCGACACCTCGTACGACACGATCCTGGCCGGGCACGGGCTGCCCGCCTCGCCCGCCGTCTACGCCGAGTTGCGCGGGTACCTCGCCGCCGCGCGCGAACTGCTCGGCGACGACGGCGAGGCGTACAGGAAGGCGATCCTGGAGCGCTACCCGGCCTACGGCGGCCCGTTCCTGATCGACATCGGCAACCAGTATCTCTTCGGCGCGACGACGGACGCCTGAACTGCCGTACCGGACAAGGAAGGAGAACGCGGACGATGAGCAGGATCGTGGTGTTCGGGGCCGCCGGAAAGGCCGGCTCCCGTGTCGTCGCCGAGGCCGCCGCACGGGGGCACGAGGTCACCGCGGTGGTCAGGGACCGCTCGCGGACCGCTTCGGTGCCCGGCGGGGTGCGGCTGGTGTCCGGCGATGTCACCGATCGCGGGACGGTCGCCGGCCTGGCCGAGGGCGCCGACGCGCTGGTGGTCACCGTGGGCGGACCCGACGCCCGCCTGTACACCGACGCCGTGGCGTCGGTCGCCTCGGCCGCGCGGGCCCTCGCCCCGGCCGGGCCCCGCATCCTGCACATGGGCGGCGGGGCGAGCCTCCTCGACGCCGACGGGGTGCGCTTCTTCGACGGACCCGGCTTCCCGGAGGAGTTCAAGCCCTACGCCGTCGGCCAGATCCAGGCCCTCGACGCCTACCTCGGCCTCGGCTCCGACGTCACCTGGACCTGTCTCTCCCCGCCGCCCGTGCACTTCGCACCGGGGGAGCGCACCGGCCGCTACCGCACGGGCCTGGACCACCCGGTCGCCGGCGCGGACGGCCGGGCCCGCATCTCCTACGAGGACTACGCCGTCGCCCTCGTGGACGAGATCGAGGACCCCCGACACCTCAACCGCCGCTTCACCGTCGGCTACTGAGCCCGCCGGCACCGGTCACATAGCGGATACGGCGTTGCTGTTATGGTGCTGGCCGAGGAGGTGGGACGTTCCGTGGCAGCAACCGGCTCACGAGCGGGGGCGGAGCCGGCGCGGCGTTCGCCGGGGCGTCCGCCGGTGCCGCTGGAGCGGATCGTCTCCACCGCTCTGCAGATCGTCGACGAGGACGGTGCCGACGCGCTCTCGATGCGGACGCTGGCCCAGCGCCTGGGTTCGGGTACGGCCACGCTGTACCGGCACTTCGACAACCGGGCGGCGCTCGTCGCCCACGTCGTGGACCGCATGTTCGGCGCCGTGCGCCTGAACGGCGACGACCTCCTCGCGATGGGCTGGCAGCAGGCGCTGCGGACGGTCGCGCACACCATGTTCGACGCCCTGGCCCGGCACCGGAACGCCGCGCGCCTGATGGTCGAGCAGATTCCGCTGGGGCCGAACGCGATGGCGCTGCGGGAGCACTGCGTCGCGGTGCTGCTCGACAGCGGCTTCCCGCCGCGCACGGCCGCGCACGCGTACGCGACCCTGGCCCGCTACGTCCTCGGGTTCGCCATTCAGGTCAACGGGCACGGCGGTGCGGGGGAACCCGACGAGGCGCACCTTTCCGCGGTCTTCCAGGGCGTGGATCCGGAACTGTTCCCGGCGACCGTCACCGTGGCCGGTTCGATGCCCGTTCCGATCGAGGACGAGTTCTCCTTCGGGCTCGAACTCCTTCTCAGCGGGCTTGCCCGCATGCGCGACGACGTCTGACGACGTACGGCGGGACGGCGGGGCGGCGGGGCGGCCGGGGTCGATCCGCCAGGCGTCGTGTGGTCCGAGGCCTCCTGGGCGGGTGTCGTCCCATGCGTCCGTGAGCAGGGGTCAGGCGGTTTCACGGATGGTGCGCAACAGCCGTTCTCCGGAGGCGCGCAACTGTTCCCTGATGTCGTCGAGGCCGGCTGCCGGCAGGGCGAAATCCCGTTTGCGCCAGCTGCCCGCGACCATCACGGCTTCGATGTTCGCGATGTCGGCGTGCAGGACCGTGGCGACCGGGTCGTGCGCGGGCCACAGGTTGAACGCCCGGGCGTCGACGGCGACCAGGTCGGCCTGGAGGCCCACCGCGATCCGGCCCACCCGGTCGGCGAGACCCAGGGCCCTCGCCCCTTCGACCGTGGCCCAGGCCAGCGCCTGCTTGGCGGTGACCGACGGAGCGTCGGCGTGGCCGCCGGTCGTCCGCCGGTGCCTGGCGTGGTCCAGGGCGCGCTGGTGGGCCAGGGCGATCCGGGCCGCGGTGAGCAGCTTGCCGGGGACGGCTGTGTCGATGTCGGTCCCCAGGGAGGGCGCCGCGCCCAGGCGCAGCAGGGACCCGGTGACGGGTGTGCCGTGTCCCTGGCCCAGTTCGTTCTCCGGGGTGGTGGTGAAGGTGGCGCCCGCTGCGACGAGCGTTCCGATCCAGTCGTCGGGCAGGCCGGCTCCGTGCACGATGTTGGTCAGCGGGCCGAACAGCCCGGCGGCGCGCAGCGCGTCCCAGCCGGGTGCGGGTTCCCCGCCGCTCTGGTGCGCCGAGACGACGAGACCGCGTTCCGCGCCGGCCCGGAAGTCGGCCACCGCGGTCTCGGCGGAGGAGTACTGCGGCCCCTGGAGCGCCATGCCCAGGGTGAGGAGGGGGTGGTCGCGGACGGGGCCGCCGAGCAGCCGGTCGATCTCGGCGAGCGGGTGGGGGATCTCCGGCGCGCGGTAGGGCGTGCCGTGCAGGAAGACGGCGCGGATCCCGGCCTGGGCGAGTCCCTCGACGGCCGCGTCGGCGTGCTCGGGGGTCAGGACGTTGTGACACCAGTCGCCGACGGTCGTCGTACCGCAGTTGATCTGGTTCAGCGCGCCGGCGAGGTTGGCGATGTGCATGTCGGCGGGGGTGTAGTGCCCGGCGCACGCTCCGTGGAGGCGCGTGAGGTACTCCATCAGCGTCCAGTCGGCCCCCGCGGAGCGCAGCGCGGTCTGCCAGGTGTGCAGGTGGGCGTTGACCAGGCCGGGGACGACGATGCGGCCGGAGAGGTCGACGACCTCGGCGTCGGCCGCCTCGATGTTCCCGCCGACGGCGGCGATGCGGTCGCCGTCGACGAGGATGTCGACGTGTTCGGCGTCGGGGCGGTCCGGTGCCATCGTGACGACCCGCGCCCCGCGCAGCAGGGTGCGGCTCATGCGGTGGCCCCCGAACCGGGGGAGGTGCGGCCCTGCCGGGACACGGTGCGGCTCCCTGGCCGCGGCGTCATCGCGCGCGCGGCGGTCTGTGTGGTGGTGAGGAGGTCCCGGGTGGCGATGTGCCCGACATAGCCGTCGGGACGGATCAACAGCAGCGTGTCGCCGGTCAGGCCGTAGGCGCCGCGCAGCGTGTGCCCGGGGTCGGAGAGGGCGAGGCCGTCGCCCGGGGCCGCCCCGACGGCGATCCGCTTCAGGCGGGCGCCGGCCGTCGGCCAGGCGAGGCGTTCGAGGTCCCGGGCGGCACCGGGGCCGTAGGCGACGGCGGTGAAGTGCGGCCCGCGGAAGACGTCGAACAGCCGGGTCCGGGTGCCGTCGGTGCCGAGCAGTTCGGCGTCCGGGGCGCGGTCGCCGACGCGCAGGGTGCCGGTGCGCTCGCCGTCGGCGGGGGCGAGCGGGCCGCCGTAGTAGGTGAGGGCGAGCTGCTGCTCGTCCTTGCCCCGCTTCATGCTCGACGGGTCGAGCCTGGCGATGCCGCCCCACTTCTCGGTGGACAGGCCCAGCACCCCGGCGGCGATCGGCTGCCGCTCGGCCTCGTAGGTGTCCAGCAGTGCCGCATCCGCCCCGGCGAGGACCTGGCCGAGCTTCCAGCCGAGGTTGTACCCGTCCTGCATGCCGGTGTTGAGGCCCTGCGCGCCGGCCGGGGTGTGGACGTGCGCGGCGTCGCCGGCGAGGAGGACGCGTCCTCGGCGGTAGCTCTCCGCCAGCCGGATGTTGGGCCGGAACACCGACTTCCAGTGGATGGCGTGCAGTTGGATGCGCCGGTCGTGGGTGTGGTCGTGGATCCGCCGGAGGATGTCGTCCCGCTCCGAAGGCGGTTCCTCGTCCGGCGTGAGGCGGATCATCCACTGGAACACGTCGCTGCCGGGGAGCGGGCAGGCGGCGACGAGCCTGCCGCCGCGGCCGGGCCACATGTGCCACCGGTTGCGGGCCAGACCGGTCACCGTCGCATCGACGATGAGCATCCGGTCGCTGTCGTCCGTCGACCCGGCGAAACCGATGCCGAGCCGCTTGCGCACCGTACTGGAACCGCCGTCGGCGCCCACGGCATAGCGGGCGGCGACCTCCTCCGTGCCGTCAGGGCCCGCCACCTCGGCGACGACCGTGTCCGCGTCCTGCGTCAGCCCGGTCAGCTCCCGGCCGAACTCGATCCCGCGGCCGAGTCCGGCGAGCCGCGCGTGCAGTGCGCGGTCCGTACGGAACTGGGGGATCAGCCAGGTGTTCGGGTACGGGACGTCCGGGGTCGCCTCCTTGTGCGGGAACATCTTCCACGGCACGGCGAAGGGGCCCGCGTGGAGCCCGAGCCGGGGGTAGACGCTGCCGCCGGCCAGCACGGCGTCGAGGGCACCGAGGTCTTCGAGCACTTCGAGGCTGCGGGGCTGGACGCCCTTGGCGCGGGAACCGTCGAAGGCGTGGGGCGACCTGTCGACGATCCGCACGTCGAGTCCCCGGCGTACGAGGTCGATCGCCAGGGCGGCGCCCGAGGGGCCCGCGCCGACGATCAGCACGTCGACGGCCTGCGGGTTGTTCATGAGTCGAGCCTTTCGGTGCGTGCGGCCACGAACGGGACGAGCTGGTCGGCGACGTCGCGGGGCCGTTCGAGCGGGGCCATGTGCCCGCATGCGGGAATGACGTGATGGTGCTGGGGCCTCAGCAGGGTGCGCGCCGTCCCGAAGTGGTCCGGCGGTGTGACGGTGTCCTCGTCGCCCCACAGGAGCAGCGTCGGAATGCCCAGCTCCCCCGTCCGCCGGAAGAGGTCGTCACGGCCGGAGACCGGCAGGTGCTGGAGCGTGTCGAAGACCGCGTACAGCGAGCCCTCGAAGCGGAGGGAGTCGAGGACCGTCTCCGTCAGCCGCGCGCCGAGTTCGGGGTCGCGGACGTTGTGCCCGAGGTGTCCCCGGAGCATCCGCAGGCCGCGCCGCCGGGCGACGGCACCGGCCAGCAGGTCGCTGCGCAGCAGCCGGTGCGGGGAGGTCGGCCGGGGTTTCGCGAGGCCGGCGGGTCCGACGAGGGTGAGGGTGGACACCAGCGGGCGGTACCGGGCGGCGTACACCATCCCCACCAGCGCGCCCATCGAGGTGCCGACGAGGTGCAGTGGCCGCGCCGTCACACCGAGCCGGTCCGTCAGCTCGGCCAGCTGCCGCGCGAACAGCGTCTCGTCGTAGCGTGCCCGGACCCGGTCCGAGTAGCCGCGGCCGTACGCGCTGAACGTCAGCGTCCGCAGCCCGTGGGCGTGCAGCTCGGCGACGAGGCCGTCCCAGTAGAACAGCGGGATGGTCAGTCCGCCCGCCATCACGACCACGTCCCCGCCCTCGGGGCCCGTCAGCTCGTAGTGCGTGACGCCGTCGGACAGCTCGGTGAAACTGCCGCGCAGGGTTCGCCGTGCGTCGGCGGTGAGCCTGCGGTCCTCGCCCGGTGCGACGAAGTACCTCATGGAACGGGCCTCCCTGGCCTCAGTGCGTGGGGGCGTCCGTGCAGGGGCCGAGGAACTCCGCGATCGCGTCGGCGACCCACCGCGGTTCCTCTTCCGGCAGCAGGTGTCCGCCGTGGGGATGGACCAGCTCCCGGGCGCCGGGGATGTCGCGGGCGAAGCGCTGGCCGTCGATGCCCGCGCTGCGCAGCACGAGCGTGGGCACCGCGACCCGGGGGAGCTGTGCGGTGCGGTCGGGCTGGTCGGTGTTGCAGAAGTCGACGAAGGCCGAGCGGTTCCCGGGCCGGTTCATGAGCTGATGGGCCCGGTCCACCATGGCGTCGTCCACGATCTTCGAGCGGGAGCCGACGTTCGCGCGCAGGTTGCGTTCGACGGCGCCGCGCGGCATCACCCGACGCAGGACCGGGCGCAGCACCGGGTTCCGGGTCAGGCGCAGGCCCGCGGGCAGGGTCTTCTCCAGGTATCCGGTGGCGTTGACCAGGACCAGGCCGGTCAGCCGTGGCGGGTGGTCCAGCGCGAGGTTCCAGGCGATGTTGCCGCCGAGCGAGTTGCCGGCCACCGCGTAGCGCGGCACGCCCAGTTCCGCCAGGAGGCCTGCCACCGTCGCCGCGTAGGCCGGAACGCGGTAGTCCCGGTCCTCGCGGGGGCCGGTCAGCCCGAACCCCGGCAGGTCGGGGCGGATGACGTCGAACGACTCCGCCAGCAGCCCCGCGGCGCGGTCGAAGTGCTGTAGCGACGAGGCGCTGCCGTGCAGCAGCACGAGCGCCGGGCCGTGCCCGGCGCGTTTGTAGTGGATCCGCAGACCGTCCACCACGACGAACCGCGAATCGGGCTGAGGCTCAGACCAGATGCTCATAACGGCTACAGTGTTGCCGATAAGGTGGTCGTGTCAAGGGGGCCGCATGTGTTACGGCTACTCTGTATCCGTATTTCTGCGGCCATGGTCGAGCGCGGCGAGGCTAGTGTGGGAGCCCTGCCGGGCAACCGGGTCGGCCGGGGCCGGGCAGCGGCTGGAATCGGCGGACCGTCCCGTCCGGGAGGTGCTGCGGGAGTGGATGCGGTGGATGCGGTGGCTGGTCACGTGCCGGGCCGACGGCGAGTCCGGCCCCGGGTGCTTCCCGGTCGACACCGCCTTCGAGGTCACCCGGCAGGCCCTGCGCCCGGCGCTCGCCGACGGCCGTGACCGTGGAAAAAACCCGCCGGAGAGAACTCGCCGGAGAAAACCGCCGGAGAAAACTCGCCGGAAAGAACCGCTTTGGAGGAACCGTGCCCACAGCCGACGAGCTGATCAGCCCCGACAGCATCCGCCGCCTGGCTGTCATCCTCCAGGAGGCCGCCCCCGGAACCTCACGCTGGCGCACGGTCGCGGACAGCCCGACCACGCTCGGTCCACTCGGTCTCGGCGAACGCGCGCGGGCGGTGGCCGACGCCCTTCTCGCCGACTCCGGCAACGACTTCGAGCGGCTCGCTCACGCGGTACGGCAGGCCCTGTCCCGTGCCGACCTGACCGGCTGGATGATCTGGCCGGTCACCGAGGCCGTCGCCGTCGCGGCCACCGAATCCGGCACCGGCGGGCACTTCGACGCCGGCCTGGACCTGCTCGCCCGGCTCACGCCACGGCTGACCGGCGAGTTCGCGCTCCGTACCTTCCTCAACGCGGATCTGGACCGCACCCTGGCGACGGCACTGACCTGGACGGACTCCCCGGACCCGGCCGTGCGGCGACTGGCCAGCGAGGGCAGCCGTCCCAAGCTCCCGTGGGCCCGGCAGGTTCCCGAGCTCAACCGCAACCCCGCCGCCACGGTTCCCCTGCTGGACAGACTGCACACCGACGCGTCGCAGGACGTGCGCCGTTCCGTGGCGAACCATCTCAACGACATCTCCCGTCTCGACGCCGAGCTGGCCGCCGGGACCGCCGCGCGGTGGCTGCGGAACCCGGAGCCGACCACCCCCGCCCTGGTGCGCCACGCGATGCGCACCCTCGTCAAGAAGGGCGAGCCGGCCGCCCTGGAGCTGGTCGGTTTCCACGGCGACCCCGGTCAACTCAGCGTCGTGGGACCCCTGCTGGCGGAAACCGCCGTCCCCCTGGGCGGGACGATCGACTTCACGGCACACATCACCAACGTCTCGGCCGGGCCGGTCTCACTGGCCATCGACTACGTCATCCACCACATGAAGGCGAACGGGAAGACGGCACCCAAGGTCTTCAAGCTCACCAAGCGCAGCCTGGCCCCCGGAGAATCGGCCGAGGTGCGGCGCACTCATTCGTTCCGCCCGATCAGCACGCGCGTCTACTACCCGGGTACCCATGCCGTACATCTGCAGATCAACGGGCACGAGTTCGGCCTGACCAGGTTCAGCCTCGGTCAGCTGGAGGTGGGGAAGGTGAAGCCCGCGGTGACCTGATGGGCGGGCTGGGGCCAGCGGGTGGTGACGACCTTGGGGCGGGTGTAGAAGCGGATGCCTTCGGGGCCGTGGATCGGGGAGTCGCCGATCAGCGAGTCCTTCCAGCCGCCGAAGGAGTAGTACGACATCGGGACCGGGACGGGGACGTTGATGCCGATCATGCCGACCTTGATGCGGCGCTGGAAGCGGCGGGCGGCTTCGCCGGAGGCGGTGAACAGGGCGGTGCCGTTGCCGTAGGGGTTGGCGTTGACGAGGTCGATGGCCTGGTCGAGGCTCTCGGCGCGGACGACGGCGAGGACCGGTCCGAAGAGTTCCTCCTGGTAGGCGTCCATGTCGGTGGTGACGTGGTCGAGGAGGGACGGGCCGGTGAAGAAGCCGTTCTCGTGGCCGTCGATCTTCAGGCCGCGGCCGTCGACGACGACGGTGGCGCCCTGCGCGGCGGCCGTGCCGACGGCGTTCTCGACGCGTTCCTGGGCGGCCTTGGTGACGAGCGGGCCCATGTCGGTCCCGGGGGCGTCGCCGGGGCCGACCTTCACCTCGTTCGCCTTGCGCTCCAGGACCGCGACCAGCGCGTCGGCCGCGTCGCCCACCGCGACGGCGACGGAGACGGCCATGCAGCGTTCGCCCGCCGAGCCGTACGCACCCGCGGTGATGTGGTCGGCGGCGAACTCCAGGTCGGCGTCGGGCAGGACGACGGCGTGGTTCTTGGCACCGCCGAGGGCCTGGACGCGCTTGCCGTGCGAAGTGGCCTGCTCGTGGACGTACTTGGCGATCGGGGTGGAGCCGACGAAGGAGACGGCCTCGATGCCGGGGTGGGTGAGGATCGCGTCGACGGCGTCCTTGCCGCCGTGCACGACGTTGAAGACACCATCCGGGAGGCCCGCCTTCCGGTACAGCTCGGCGACGAAGTTGGCGGCGGAGGGGTCGCGTTCGGACGGCTTGAGGATGAAGGTGTTGCCGGTGGCGATGGCGACGGGGTGCATCCACAGCGGGACCATCGCGGGGAAGTTGAACGGTGTGATGCCGGCGACCACGCCCAGGGGCTGGCGGAAGTTGTGCACGTCGACGCCACGCGAGACCTGGTCGGAGAAGGAGCCCTTGAGGACGTCGCCGAGCCCGCAGACGTATTCGACGACCTCACGGCCGCGGGTGATCTCGCCGCGGGCGTCGTCGACGGTCTTGCCGTGTTCGGCGGAGATGATCCGGCCCAGCTCCTCCTCGTGCTCGACGAGCAGCTGGCGGAAGGCGAACATCACCTGCGTGCGCTGGGAGAGCGAGGACTCCGACCACGACTCGAAGGCGGCACCCGCGGCCCGGACGGCGGCGTCCACCTCCGCGGCGGTGCCGAGGACGACACGGGCCTGTTCGGCGCCGGTGGCCGGGTTGAACACGGGGGCGGTGGTCTCGGTGGTGACCTCGGCGCCGTTGATCCAGTGCGGGATGGTGTTCACGGGAGGGGTGTCCTTAGAGGTAGTGACGCTGGGCGCGCTTGTGGGCGGCGTAGGTCTCGTACGCCGTGCGGGTGGAATCGAGGGCGGAGGTCTGGCTGACCGGGACGTCCCACCAGGCGTGGCCGGGCGGGTTGGGGCCGTAGAGGTCGGTCTCGACGTGCACGACCGTGGTGCGGGTGGCCGCCTTCGCCTTCTCCATCGCCGAGCGGAACTCGTCGACGGAGGCGGCGTGCAGGACGTCCGCGCCCAGGGAGGAGGCGTTGGCGGCGAGGTCGACGGGGAGCACGTCACCGTCGATGAGGCCCGAATCGCCGTCCCGGTAGCGGTACTTGGTGCCGAACCGCTGCGAGCCCAGGGACTCCGACAGGGCGCCGATGGACGCGAAGCCGTGGTTCTGGACCAGGACGATGACGACCTTCAGCCCTTCGGAGACCATGGTGACGATCTCCTGAGCCATCATCAGATACGAGCCGTCACCCACGAGTACGACGACCTCGCGCGACGGGTCGGCCATCTTCGCGCCGACGCCCGCGGCCACCTCGTAGCCCATGCAGGAGTAGGCGTACTCGACGTGGTAGGCCTTCGGGTCGCGGGCCCGCCACAGCTGTTGCAGGTCACCCGGCATGGACCCGGCCGCGTTGATGACCACGGCACGGTCGTCCAGGACGTCGTTCAGGGCGCCGAGGATCTCCGTCTGCGCGGGCAGCGGGCCGTGCCCGACGTGGAAGCAGGCCTCCTCGATCTCCCGTGTGCGGGCGATGAGTTCACGGGTACGGCGGCGGTAATCCTCGGAGACCTCCCAGCCGTCCAGAGCCCCCGCGAGGGCCTGGATGCCGAGGCGGGCGTCCGCGACGAGGGGCTCCGCGGAGTGCTTGACGGCGTCCAGGCGGGCCACGTTGAGGTTGACGAAGGCGACGTCCGGGTTGCCGAAGACGGTGTGGCTGGCGGTGGTGAAGTCGGAGTAGCGGGTGCCGATGCCGAGGACGACGTCGGCCTCGCGCGCCAGTTCGTTCGCCGCGTACGAGCCCGTCGACCCGATGCCGCCGACCGCGCAGGGGTGGTCCCACGCCACCGCGCCCTTGCCGGCGTGCGTGTCGGCGACCGGGATGCCGGTGGCCTCGGCGAAGGCGCGCAGCGCGGTCTCGGCGCCGGAGTACACGGCACCCCCGCCGGCCACGATCAGCGGTTTCCGCGCGGTGCGCAGCAGGGCCGCCGCCCGCTGCACGGCGGCCGGTTCCGGCACCGGGCGGCCCACGTGCCACACCCGTCGCCGGAAGAACTCGACCGGCCAGTCGTACGCCTCGGCCTGCACGTCCTGCGGGAGGGCGAGGGTGACGGCACCGGTCTCCACCGGGTCGGTCAGCACCCGCATCGCCGCGAGCGCGGCCGGGATCAGCTGCTCCGGGCGCTGGACGCGGTCGAAGTACTTCGAGACGGCGCGGAACGCGTCGTTGACGGTGACGTCGCCGCCGCGGGTGTCCTCCAGCTGCTGCAGCACCGGGTCCGCGGCACGGGTGGCGAACATGTCGGAGGGGAGCAGGAGCACGGGCAGGCGGTTGGTGGTGGCCAGCGCGGCGCCCGTGATCATGTTGGTGGAGCCCGGCCCGGTCGAGGCCGTGCAGGCGAAGGCGGCGAGCCGGTCGCGCATCTTCGCGTAGGCCACCGACGCGTGCACCATGCCCTGTTCGTTGCGGGCCAGGTAGTAGGGCAGGTCCGCCTCGCCGGTGGTGGCCGCCTGGAGGAGGGCCTGCCCGATGCCGGCCACGTTGCCGTGTCCGAAGATGCCCCACACGCCGGGGATCAGACGCTGCTCCTGCCCGTCCCGCTCGCTGTACTGGGCGGCGAGGAAGCGGACCAGGGCCTGGGCGGTGGTCAGTCGTACGGTCTTCATCGGTGCGCTCCGAAGGGCAGCCGGTCTCCCGGACGGCGGTGGTCGTCGCTCACAGCAGGCCCACCGCCTTGTCGACGGCACCGGCGACGTCGCCGCCGGCGGGGTAGAGCAGGGAGCGGCCGACGACCAGGCCCTGCGCGGTGGGCTGCTTCAGGGCCCGGCCCCAGGAGGCGAAGGCCGCCTCGGGGTCGGTGACCTCGCCGCCCAGCAGCAGCGCGGGCAGGGTGGAGGCGGCGAGCACGCGCTCCATGTCCTGGACCACCGGCAGCTTCAGCCAGGTGTGGGCGGTACGGCGGCCGAGCCCCGACGCGATGGTGACCGACTTGATCACGGCGTCGGTGGAGAGGTCGTTGCGGATCCTGCCGTCCCGCCACTCGGAGAGGAACGGCTCGACCATGGCGATCAGCCGGCGGTCGTTGAGCTCGTTGACGGCCCGTGCCGTGTTCTCCAGGACCGACGGGGTGGCCGGATCGGACAGCGCGATACGGGTGAGCATCTTGCCGCCGTCGAAGCCCATGTCGGCGATGGTCTCGGCGTCGTACCCGGTGAACCGGTCGTCGATCTCGAACACCGACCCGGCGAGTCCCCCTCGGTTCATGGAACCGAAGACGGTCTTGCCGTCGAGGACGCCGAGCAGGAGCAGGTCCTCCAGGATGTCGGCGGTGCCGAGGACGCCGGTCACGCCCGGGCGTTCCAGGGCGGTGCAGAGGCGGTCCAGGAGTTCCGGGCGGTCCGCCATGGCGCCGGGGTCGGCGCCGACGCCGTTGGCGCCGCGGGCGGGGTGGTCGGCGGCGATGATCATCGCCTTGCCGTGCTCGCCCAGCATCGAGGTCGCCCTCACCCGGCGTGCCGCGGCGGCGGCGACGGCTCCGGGGTCGTTGACCCGGGCGGTCACGATCCGGCTCACGTTGTCGGACGGCACGTCGTCACACCTCTCGTTCGGCGGGGGCGGGGGAGGCCTCGCGGAGCTTCGCCTCGACCTCGGCCTCGGTCGGCATGGCGTCGGAGCAGGACAGGCGGCCCGCGACGATGGCTCCGGCCGCGTTCGCGAAGGCCACCGTGCGGCGCGTGTCCCAGCCCGAGAGCAGCCCGTGGCAGAGCGCGCCCCCGAAGGCGTCACCGGCGCCCAGGCCGTTGACCACGTCGACCGGCACCGGCGGGATCTCGGCGACCGAGCCGTCGCGGTCCATCGCGAGGACGCCCTTGGGGCCCTGCTTGACCACGGCCAGCTCCACGCCCGCCGCCAGTAGCGCCTCGGCGGCGGCGTACGGCTCGCGCTCGCCGGTGGCGACCTCGCACTCGTCGAGGTTGCCGACCGCGACCGTGGTGTGGCGGAGGGCTTCCGTGTAGTACGGCCGGGCCTCGGCCGGGTCGGCCCAGAACATCGTCCGCCAGTCCAGGTCGAAGACCGTCGGGCCCGACCCGGCCCGGTGCGCCAGGGCGGCCAGGGTCGCCGAGCGGCTCGGCTCCTCGCTCAGGCCGGTGCCGGTGACCCAGAAGATCCCCGCGCCCGCCACCGCCGCCAGGTCCAGTTCGTCCGGCTGGATGTCCAGGTCGGGGGCCTTGGGCAGGCGGTAGAAGTACAGCGGGAAGTCGTCCGGCGGGAAGATCTCGCAGAACGTCACCGGGGTCGGCGCGATGTCCGACGTGCCGACGAAGCGGGGGTCGACGCCGTAGCCGTCGAGCGCGGTGCGGACGAAGTCCCCGAAGGGGTCCCGGCCGGTCTTGGTGATCACCGCGGCACGGTGGCCGTACCGTGCCGCCGCGACCGCGACGTTGGTCGGGCTGCCGCCCAGGTACTTGCCGAACGAGGTGACCTCCGCCAGCCCCACGCCCGTCTGGAGCGGGTACACGTCCACTCCGACCCGGCCCATGGTCAGCACTTCGTACGGCATCACACTGGTTCCCTTCACTCCGGAGCCCCCGCCATCCCGGCACGGCGCGGGCACCGCGACGGCTTTGGAGCGCTTTAGAGGCACCCTCCGATGAAGTACGATGCCGTCTGTCAAATGTCATGTCAATAGGTTGTTATGACGGCTAGGGCGGGTGCTCGTCTCTCGTCTCCCGCAGGAACAGCAGGAACAGGGAGGACTCCCTCGCCCCTGTTCAGGTGCTGGTGGATGCGGGTCGGGGTGCCGGGCAGTCGGCCGTCGTGGGACGGAGGAGCGCTGGGGCGGCTACGGCAGGAAGGCTGCGGCCGTGCGGTAGGCCGTCTCGGTCGCCTCGTGTACCGGTAGTGCGCGGTGTGCGTCCGACAGGATTTCTACGCCCCAGGGGCCGGACCAGCCCGCCGTCCGGAGTGCGGTGATGATGCCCGGGAGGTCGAAGGAGCCCTCGCCGCACAGGCGGCGGCGTCGGACGGTGTCTTCGTAGAGGGTGCCGAGGACCAGGGCATCGGCGTCGTTGAGCTCCACGCCCACGATCCGCGAGAGCGGTACGGCCGCCAGTTCGGCAGGGGGCGTGTGGGCGCGCTCGGTGTGCCAGACGTCGATGATGACGCCGCCCGCCGGGTGGCCGGCGGCCTCGACGAGCCGGAGTCCGTCGTGCACGGTCCTGACGTTGGACCAGGGCAGGAACTCGATCCCGACCCGGGCGCCGACGGCGTCCGCCTGAGCCGCCAGCGCGGCCAACTCCCCGGCCCAGACGTCGAGGTGGAGCGGGCCGTCCTCGACGTCGCCGTGGATCTTGAGGTGGTGGGCGCCGAGCGCCTCGGCGGCCCGCAGCAGGTCGTGGCGGACGGCGTCCGAGGCGGCCCGCGGGGGACCGTCGGCCCACCAGCCGGCCAGGGCCTCCAGTTCGAGGTGGACGAGGCCGTTGTCCGCGAGGATCGACCTGATGCCCGCGAGCCCGTGTTCGCGCTCGGCGACCAGCAGATCCGCGTGCAGCAGCCCGAAACCCGTGAAGCCGGCCGCGGACGCCGCCTCGGCCCGCTCCCGGAGGCCGAGCGGACTGCGCTGGTCGGCGCCTGCCGGGTCGGCGGCCCCGGCCGTGGTCCAGCAGGTGGCCAGCAGGTCTTCGGTGGTCATGTCCCTCGCCGTCCCTCGCCTCGTCCGCCCCGGTGCGGTGCGTGCGGTGCGTGCGGTGCCCTCCGGGATGCACCGCCTGTGCCGCCTGTGCCGCCTGTGCCGTCTCTGCCGGTGTGCGCTGCCCGCGCGGGCGTCCGGGGGTTACGCGTTGCCGCGCAGTACCGAACGCAGGTGTTCGGCGCTGGCCCACACGTCCTCGACCGGGCCCTTCTCCTTGGGCTCCGCGGTGAGGATGGTGTCCTGTTCGAGGACGTACCAGCCGTCGTAGCCGTGGGTGGCGAGGTGGGTGACGATGGCCTCGACGTCGACGTCGCCCGCGCCGAGCGGGCGGTACATGCCGGCGCGGACGGCGTCGGTGTAGGTGAGGCGGCCCGACTGCACCTTGGCGGCGAGGGAGGCGTCCACGTCCTTCATGTGCGTGTGGGCGATGCGCTCGGGGGCCTGGCGGGTGAGCTCGGCCGGGTCGGTGCCGCCGATGAGGAGGTGGCCGGTGTCGAGGCAGAGGGAGATCGACGAGTGCTCCAGGACCCGGCGGACCTCGTCACCGTTCTCGATCATCGTGCCGACGTGCGGGTGCAGGACGGCGCGCACCCCCCGCTCGGCCGCCAGCGCGGTCAGCCGGTCCAGGTTGGACAGCAGCAGCTTCCAGCCGTCGGCGTCGAGCTCGGGGCGGGAGTCGTAGCCGTCCTGGCCGGTGATGGCGGACAGGACGAGGACCTCGGCCTTCGAGGCGGCGTAGTTCTCCAGGAGCTGCTCCGCCTCGGGCACCGGGTCGTGGCCGGGCACGTGCAGCAGCAGCGGGGTGAAACCGCCGATGGCGTGCAGGTCGTGGTCGGCCAGGACGCGGGCCATCGCCTCGGGGGCGGCGGGCAGGAAGCCGTCGGGGCCGAACTCGGTGGCGGCCAGGCCGACCTCGCGCATCTCCTTCAGCACCCGCTCGGGCGTCAGCTGGTAGCCCCAGCCGGGCACTTCGCACACGCCCCAGGAGATGGGTGCGCCGGCGATCCGGTTCAGCTGCGCAGTGGTCATGCCGTGGCCTTTCGGTGGTTCCGGTGGGGGCCGGCGACGCCGTGGGCGGCGGCGCCCTCTCCGTTCGGGGAACTGTCGGAGCACGGCCGCGGCCGACGCACCGACCGGTCGCGCACGGCCGACGGCCGGACCGTTCACGTGGTCGTAACGCTAGGGTCGGGACGGGATTTGGTGAAGCCCTCGAATCCCTCAATTAGCCGTCATCCGGACCGTCATTTGCCCGTCATCACGCGGGTCGGCGTCGCGCGGGCCGTCATCGTCCGGCCTCTCTATCTCCAACCTGCGTTGTTCCTAGAATGGCTACGTGAACGACATCGACGCGATCGCGGCGCTGCAGGACCCGGTGCGACGCCGGCTGTACGAGTACGTGGCCGCACAGGGCCGCGAGGTCGGCCGTAACGAGGCCGCCGAGGCGACCGGGGTGGCGCGCACCCTCGCCGCGCACCACCTGGACCGGTTGGCCGAGGCCGGACTGCTCGACACCGGGAGCCGGCGGCTGACCGGGCGCTCGGGGCCGGGCGCGGGCCGGCCGGCCAAGGTGTACACGCGGGCCAGGGAGGAGCGGGCGGTGTCGCTGCCCGCCCGCGACTACCGCACCGCCGCCGAACTGCTCGCCGAAGCCGCCGAACAGGCGGGGCTGGACGCCGGGCTGTGCGTGGCCGCGCGCCGCCGCGGCGAGGCCCTGCGCGGTTCGGCGGCGCCCTGCGGCGGCCTGGGAGAAGCCATGGAGATCCTCGCGGCCCGAGGCTACGAACCGCACCTGGAAGCCGCCGGAGGCGCGGGGGATGCGGAGGGCGCGGAGGGCGCGGAGGGTGCGGACGGTGCAGAGGGCGGCCAGGGTGCGGCCGGGGTGACCGGTGCTGTCGTCCGGATGCGCAACTGCCCCTTCCATGCCGTCGCCGAACGCTTTCCGCCGCTTGTCTGCGGCATGAACCTCGCGCTGCTGGAGGGGCTGCTCGGCACCGACGGTCCGGTCCGGGCCCGCATGGCCGCCCGGCCGGGCGAGTGCTGCGTGGTCGTGGAGGAGGCCGTCGGCGAAGAACTCTAAAAACAACGGAGATTGACATAGAAAGGGGTGCGTGCTGGTATGAGGCCATGACCGCATCCGCGTACGCAGCCCACCTCGCCCAGCTGAATGTCGCCACGCTCCGCTTCCCCCTCGACGACCCGCGCATGACGCCGTTCGTCGAGATGCTCGACACGGTCAACGCCGCTGCCGACGGCGCACCCGGCTTCGTGTGGCGGCTCGTGGAGGACGGGGCGGCCGACGCCACCGCCCTGCGTCCGGCGGGCGAGGACGTCATCGTCAACCTGACGGTGTGGGAGACGCACGAGGCGCTGTGGAGCTTCACCTACCGCAGCGACCACCTGGACGTGATGCGGCGCCGGCGTGAGTGGTTCGAGCGGCACGCCGAGGCGCACCTGGTGCTCTGGTGGGTTCCCGCCGGCCACCTCCCGACCACCGGCGAGGCCCTGGACCGGCTGGCCGACCTGCGCGCACACGGACCCTCGGCGCGCGCCTTCACCTTCGCCTCCGCCTACTCCGCGGACGAGGCCGCCCTCGCACCGGACCCGGTCGCGGACGTCCGTACGGCTCCTGTCGGGCGCGGTCCCGGGAGCCGAGGCGGGCGCTGAGACGGACCGCGGTGGCGCGCCCACGGGGCCGCCGCGACCGCGGGGCCGGCACGGTGGCGCCTGCCGCCTGCCGCCTGCCGTGAGCTGGGAGTTGCCTGCCGGTCGGCGAAGGTGACGGCGGTGCCGCGCCCGGCGCGCAGGCGTGCCGTCGCCGCGCCTGTCCCGCTGCTCGCCCCGTCCCATTGCTCGCCCCCGTTCCGAGCGCGGCCTTGTCCGTGAAGGAGCCCGTCACCGCACCTCGGCTTCCGCCGCGAGGGCGGGCAGGGCGGGCAGGGCGGCCGGGTAGGCCTGGTCGAAGTCGGCCGACCGGCTGACCGGCTCCCAGGTGGCCGCCTCCGCCAGTTGGCCGTGCGAGTAGGCCTGTGCCATCTGCACGGCACCGGCGCCCAGGATCAGGTGCGAGGGCAGGGTCTCCGACTTGACGACCCGGACCAGGATCTCCCCGGCCCGCCTCGGGTCTCCGGCGGCGGTCGCGGTGCCGCCGATCAGGCGCACCATCGCGCCGACGGTCGCGTCGTACTCCGGCGCGACCTCTGGGATCTGCATTGAGGGGCCGGCCCAGTCGGTGGCGAAGCCGCCCGGTTCCACGACGAGGCAGCGGATGCCGAAGGGTGCGGTCTCGGCGGCCAGGACGCGGGTGAAGCCGTCGACCGCGAACTTGGCGGCCTGGTAGGAGCCGAGGCCGGGGTTCCCGCCGACGCGCCCGCCGATGGAGGAGAACTGCACGATCGTGCCGCCGCCCTGCGCCCTGAGGACCGGGAGCGCTGCCGTCGAGACGTTGTAGACGCCCCAGAAGTTGGTGTCGAACTGGCGGCGGAAGTCGTCCTCGGGAGTGGTCTCGACGGCGGCGAGGTTGGCGTATCCGGCGTTGTTGACCACGACGTCGACCCTGCCGAACCGGTCGACGGCCGCCCGGAGGCCGGCCGCCGCGGCTGCCCCGTCGGTGACGTCGAGCGCGACGGCGAGGACGCGCTCGCCGTACTTCCGCACGACGTCGTCGAGCTGTTCGGGCCTGCGTGCCGTGGCCACGACGTTGTCGCCGGCCTCCAGCGCCGCGATCGCGAGGTTGCGGCCGAAACCGCGGGACGAGCCGGTGATGAACCAGGTGTGTGTACTCATGCCGATAGCAAAACACGGTTGCGGTATTAGTGCAACCCTGTTGTGTTAGAGGTCGCCGGCGGAGGTGTCGAGGTGCCCGGGTCGGTGTCCTCGGGTTGCTCCCCCGGGTGGGCCGTCGGCCGTCTCCGGTGGTCAGACGGCCTTGATCGGGGGATACACCGGCTGCCACATGGCGGCTCTGACCCGCTTCTCGACGGAGTCGTCGACGGTCGTGCCGGCTACGCCGTCGGTGGCCGCGGCGTGGGCCACCGCGACGGCGACCGCCACCGAGGTCTCGCGCAGCTGGTCGGTGAGGGGCAGGATCGGGGCGCCGGGGCCGGTGGCGTCCGTCTGTCCGGCGACGGCGTGCGCGGCGGCGACCAGCATGCCGTCGGTGACCCGGGTGGCCCGCGCGACGATCGCGCCCAGGCCGAGGCCCGGGAAGACCAGCGCGTTGTTGGCCTGCCCGATCAGGTACCGGACGCCGTCCCGCTCGACCGGGCGGAACGGACTGCCGGTGGCGATCAGGGCGCGGCCGTCGGTCCAGGCCAGCAGGTCGGCGGGGACCGCCTCGGCCAGGTCCGTCGGGTTGGACATCGGCAGGATGATCGGCCGCTCGGCGTGGGCGGCCATCGTGCGGACTGTCTCCTCGGTGAAGGAGCCGCCCTGCCCGGAGGTGCCGATCAGGACCGTCGGCCGGACCCGTGCGACGACCTCGGCCAGCGCGATGCCGCCCACCTTCGCGTCCCGCTGCCAGCCGGCGACCTCGGCGGCCGGGCGGGCGTAGCGGACCTGGAAGTCGCGCAGGTCCTGCTGGTCCTCGGTGAGCAGGCCGTGCCGGTCGACGCCGAAGATGCGCGCCGTGGCCTCCTCGGCGGTCAGGCCGTCGGCGGCCATGGCGTCCCGCAGCTGGTCGGCGACGCCGATGCCGGCGGTGCCCGCGCCGAAGACCACGACCCGGTGGTCGCGCAGCGGGATCCCGCTGGCCTGCACCCCGGAGAGGACGGCGGCGAGGTTGACGGCACCGGTGCCCTGGACGTCGTCGTTGAAGGTGAACTCGGTCGGGCGGTAACGCTCCAGGATGCGGCGGGCGTTGGCGGGACCGAAGTCCTCCCAGTGCAGCAGGGCGTGCGGGAAGAGCCGGCGGGCGGTGGTGACGTAGGCGTCGATGAAGGCGTCGTACGTCTCCCGGTCCACGCGGGCGTGCCGGTTGCCGAGGTAGAGGGGGTTGTCGAGGAGTTCCTGGCGGTTGGTGCCGACGTCCAGCATGACGGCCAGGGTGCGGTTCGGGTCGATGCCGGCGGCGGCGGTGTAGACGGCGAGCTTGCCCACCGAGATGTCGATGCCGCCCACTCCCCAGTCGCCGATGCCGAGGATCGCCTCGCCGTCCGTGGCGACGATCAGGTCCACGTCGTCGGGGCCCAGGCCGGCGGCGGTGAGCGCGCTCCCGATCTCCTCCGGGGCGTGCACCGACAGGTATACGCCGGCCGGGCGCCGGTACTCGTTGCTGTAGCGCTGGATCGCCCTGCCCACGGTCGGGGTGTAGACGATGGGCAGCATCTCGTCGAGGTGGTCGCTGAGCAGGCGGTAGAAGAGCACCTGGTTGCGGTCGTGCAGCGCGGTGAGGTTGACGTTCTTGGCCAGGTCGGTCGGCTGTGCCGCGTACTGCAGGTACGCCCGCTCGGCCTGCTGCTCCAGGGTCAGCACCGCGGGCGGCACCAGCCCCACCAGGCCCAGCATCCGCCGCTCCTCGGGGGTGAAGGCGGTGCCCCGGTTCAGGCGGGGCTGGGAGAGCACGGCACGGCCGCGGGAGGTGGTCTCGATGCGTCCTTCGCCGGCGTTCCACTGGGTCGTCATGATCGGCTCCTTGCCCGTTTCCGTATCGCTTCCAGCATCGCGTGCGGGCCGCGCCGAGTCGCTTCGGGTCGCCTGCGGGCCGCTCCCGGAGAGTCTCCGAGCCGCTCCGAGCCGCGGCGCTCAGTAAGGCGCTGGGTGGCAGTGCCCCGAAGGGACGCTGGGGGTACCCCCGGCCGAAGGCTGGGGGAGGAACTGCGCGGCCGGCCACGACCGGCGCGGCGGTTGACGGATCGCGGTGCTTCCCGCGGAGCGCCTACGCCGCCGGTCGGATCAGTCCCGACTCGTAGGCGAAGGCGACCGCCTGGACCCGGGCGCGGGCGCCGATCTTCGCGAGGACGTTGCTGACGTGGGTCTTCACGGTGGTCGGGGCGATGGACAGCCACTGCGCGATCTCGGCGTTGGTCCAGCCGGAGGCGACCGCGATCAGGACGTCGCGTTCGCGCCGGGTGAGGGCGCCGAGCCCCGAGGTGCGGGGGAGGGGGCGGACCGTGTGCTGCTCGCGGACGGCGTCGATGAGCGCGCGGGTCAGACCGGGCGTGATGACGGCGTCGCCGGCGGCCACCATCCGGATCGCCGCGGTCAGTTCGGCCGGGCCGGCGTCGTTGAGCAGAAAGCCCCCGGCCCCCGCCCGCAGCGCCGCCCAGGCGTCCGCCTCCTGCTCGGCCGCGGTCAGTATCAGGACCCGGGGTGCGCGGGAGACGGCAGCCGGCTCGCCGGTGAAGCCGGGGGAGGGGGTGCGGGTCCGGGCGGCGGGGCGGGCGATGCGCCGGATGGTGTCGATGGCGTCCGCCCGGGACGGCCTGCTGTCCATGAGGACGACGTCGGGGCGGAGCGTGGCGCTCGCACGGATCGCCTCGTCCCCGTCCGTCGCCTCCCCGACGACCGTCAGCCCGGGCTCGGCCGCGAGAAGCATGCGCAGGGCGAGACGCTGGAGGGATTGGTCGTTGACGACGAGTACGGAGACCGTGCCTGTCTTCTCCATGCGAGGTCCGTTCCGTGAACGAAACTGTTTCGTTCACATGCTACGCCTGGCGGCGCCGTACCGGGAGAGGGGGGTACCCGGAGCGGGGGCGGGGCCACCGGGCGAGGACGGGCCGACTACCTGGCGCGGACCAGTCCGGCGTCGTACGCCGTGATCACGGCCTGGATCCGGTCGCGCGCCCCGATCTTGGCGAGGACCCGGCCGACGTGCTTCTTCACGGTCGACTCGGTGAGCACGAGGCGCTCGGCGATCTCCGTGTTGTTCCAGCCGTGGCCGATGGCGACCAGGACCTCGCGCTCGCGGTCGGTCAGCGAGCTCAGCCTGGGGTCCTCGACGGGGGCGGTGGGCGCCAGCACCCGGTGGGCGTAGGCGTCCAGGAGGCGCCGGGTCAGCGAGGGGGCCACCACGGCGTCACCGCTCGCCACCGCGTGGATGCCCGCGACCAGTTCCTCCGGCCGGGCGTCCTTGAGCAGGAAGCCGCCGGCCCCCGCGCGCAGCCCGTCGTACGCGTACTCGTCGAGGTCGAAGGTGGTCACGATGAGGACGCGGGTGCGACCGCCGGTGGCGACGATCCGCCGGGTCGCCTCCAGGCCGTCCATGCCGGGCATCCGGATGTCCATGAGGACGACGTCGGGCCGCAGCTCGGCGGCGAGCCGGACGGCCGCCGCGCCGTGCTCGGCCTCGCCGACCGGCTCCAGACCGGGGGTGCCCTCCAGCAGCATCCGCACGCCCATCCGTTGCAGGGGCTGGTCGTCGGCGATGAGTACGGTCGTCACAGCTGCTCTCCCGGAGCCGGCGGGGTGGGGGGTACGGGGGATGCGGGGGGTGTGGGTGGTGCGGGGGGTGTGGGTGGTGCCGACGGGACGTCGAGGACGACGTCGACCAGCCAGCCGGGGCCGCCCGCGCGCGGTCCGGCGACGACCGTGCCGCGGTACATCGCGGCCCGCTGCCGGATGCCCACCAGGCCGTGTCCGGCGGTGTCCTCGGACGGCTGCGGCTGCGGCTGCGGCTGCGGCTGGAGGTGGAGCTGGGGCTGCAGCTTCGGCTTCGGCCCGGGCTCGGGTTCCCGCGCCGTGCCGGTGTCGGCGACCCGGACCCGTACCTCGCCCGGCGCGACGGCCACCGTCACCTCGGCGGAGGTGCCGGGCCCCGCGTGCTTGAGGGTGTTGGTCAGCGCCTCCTGGACGATCCGGTAGACGGTGAGCTGGACCCCGTCGCCCAGCGCGTCCGGGTCGCCCACCGTCCGGTACGTCACCGGCAGCCCTGCCGCCCGGACCCGGGCCAGCAGCGGGTCCAGGTCCGCGACGCCCGGCTGCGGCGCGAGCGGCCGTTCGTCGTCGGCGCCCTCGCGCAGCACGCCGAGGACCCGGCGCAGTTCGCTCATCGCCTGCCGGCCGGTGTCGCCGAGGATCCGCAGGGCCTCCGCGGACCGCTCGCCCCGGTTGCCGGCGAGGACCGCCGCGCCGTCGGCGACGCTGACCATCACGGAGAGGTTGTGGCCGACGATGTCGTGCATCTCCCGGGCGACCCGGGAGCGCTCGGCGGCTGCGGTGAGCCGTACCCGCTGCTCCTGTTCGATCTCCAGTTGCCGGGCGCGGTCCTCCAGCGCCGCCAGATAGAGCGCGCGGATACGGAAGGTCAGGCCGACGGCGACCGCCGCGGTCAGTGTGCCCAGCAGGAAGAAGGCGCCGAGCAGCGGATGGTCGACCGGCGCCAGGGCGTAGACGCCGAGCGCCAGCGAGCCGAGCGTCAGCCCGACCGCCCAGCCGAGCACCCGCAGGGACCCGTGGCGGGCCAGCGTGTAGAGGGCGACGAGCGTGGCGGTGCCCGCCCGCAGCCAGACCCCCGCCGACCACTCGGCCAGGTTCACGGCGAGGATCGTGAAGTACACGGCGACGGGAGCCCGGCGGCGCCACCACAGCGGTACCACCAGCGCGGCGACGAAGGCGTACAGGACCACGGGCCGCAGCGCGTCCCGGGCGGCGTCGTCCCCGAAGGGGGACCCGTGGTCGACCATCAGCAGGTCGGGCAGGGCGACCACCACCATGAACAGCACCAGCGCGGTGTCGAGCAGCCACGGATGCCGCCGGTCCAGCAGCCGCCGGCGGCTGCGGTCGCGCAGCATCCGGCCCAGCAGCGGATGCGCCCAGGCCGCGTCGAACCCGGGGGACGGCGTGCTCGCCGTCCCCCGGGCGGTGTCCCCGGCGGCTGCCGCGCGGTGCGGCGGACTCATGGCGACCATTGTCCTCGGCTCCGCGGGTGCCCCGTTCCGGGCCCGGCTCAGACGTCGGTCCTGACCAGCCGGTACGCCGCCCCGGCCAGGGTCAGCGCCACCCAGCCGGCGAAGACGGCGATGCCCGCGCCGGGCGACAGGGCGTCGGAGGACTGGTGCAGGGCGTACACCGCCTGGCCCGCGGTGCTCGGGAAGTACGGGCTGACGGTGTCGTACCAGGAGTCCGGCAGCAGCGAGGCCAGCCCGGGCAGGATCAGCAGGATGCCGACCAGGGAGGCGATGGCCCCCGCGGAGTTGCGCAGCAGCACGCCCAGGGCCACCCCGAAGACGGCGACCAGACCGAGGTAGAGGCCGGCCCCGGCGAGGCTGCGCAGCACCCCGGCGTCGCCCAGGGAGAGAGAGATCTTCTCGCCGTCCAGGCCGGGCGCGCCGAGACCGAACGCGGCCAGCGCGCCCAGCGTGGCGAGGACCAGGGCGATCGGGCCGATCACGGCGGCCTTCGCCCACAGCACCGGCAGGCGGCGCGGGACGGCGGTGAGCGTGGACCGGACCATGCCGGTGCTGTACTCGCCGGCCGACAGCAGCACCCCGAGCACGCCCACGGCCAGCGACGCGAACGTCACGCCGGTCAGGGCCAGGCTGACCGCGTCGCTGTCGCCGCTGTTCGGGCCGGGCGGGCCGCCCGCCGTGGCGCCCGCGGTGTAGGTGTAGCTGGCGATCGTCCCGAACAGGACCAGCAGGAACACGGCGACCGACAGGGTGATCCAACTGGAGCGCAGGGACCAGAACTTGGCCCACTCCGAACGCAGCACCCGGGCGCCGGTGACCTTGTAGGCGGCCGGGCGGGCGGGGGCGATGCCGGTGACGGTCATCAGGCGGCCTTTCGTGCGGTGCCGGCCGGGGCGCTCTGGTACTCGACCACGTCCCGGGTGAGGTCCATGAACGCCGTCTCCAGGGAGACGGCCTGCGGGGTGAGTTCGTACAGCGGTACGCCGTGCAGCGCGGCGACCGTCCCGATCTCCCGGGCCTCCCGGCCCGAGACCAGCAGTTCCTCGGCGGACGAGGAGGTGATCGTGACGTCGGGCCCGGCCAGCAGCGAGCGCAGCTTCGCGGGCTCTCCGGTGACGACCTTCACGCCACCGCCGCCCGCCTCCCGGGTGAAGTCGTCGACCGTGGTGTCCGCGAGCAGCCTGCCCCGGCCGATGATCACCAGGTGGTCGGCGATCAGCGCGGTCTCGCTCATCAGGTGCGAGGAGAGCATCACCGCCCGCCCCTCGTCGGCCAGTTGCCGCAGCAGGTTGCGGACCCAGAGCACGCCCTCGGGGTCGAGGCCGTTGACCGGTTCGTCGAGCATCACGATCGCCGGGTCGCCGAGCAGCGCGGAGGCGATGCCGAGCCGCTGGCCCATGCCGAGCGAGAAGGCGCCGACCCGCTTGCCGGCCACGCTCGTCAGCCCGGCCAGCTCGATGACCTCCTCGACCCGGCTGCGCGGGATGCCGTGCGTGTACGCGAGCGCCATCAGGTGGTTGACCGCGCTGCGCCCCGGGTGGACCGACTTGGCCTCCAGGAGGGTCCCGATCTCGTGCAGGGGCGCCGCATGCCGGGCGTAGGAACGGCCGTTGACGGTGACCGAGCCGTGCGTGGGGGCGTCCAGGCCGACGATCATCCGCATGGTGGTGGACTTGCCCGCGCCGTTGGGACCGAGGAAGCCGGTCACCTCGCCCGGCTTCACGGTGAAGCTCAGACGGTCGACGACGGTCTTGTCGCCGTAGCGTTTGGTCAGTTCGCGCGCTTCGATCATGGAGCTGGGCCTTCCTGCCTCGCACTCGGCCGCGGCCGGTCCCGGCGCGGTGTCCGTTGTCGACGCTAGGAGCGGGCAGCCCCCGGGCCCTGGGACCCCGGGAGAATCTTCGGCGAGGGACTGGTACCGGGGTACCAGCGCGGTGTCCTCACTGCGGCGGACGGCTCACCGGGCGCGAAAAAGTGTTATCGCGGAACCCCGTGCTCCGTCTCCGCACTGTGATCCCCGACATTGCGAAGGCCACCGCTCCGGCTGAGAGGGTGCGGTTATGAGGACGGACGTGCCGGGGTCGCGGCAGTGGCGGGCCACGGTCGCCGCCGCGCAGGGCGGCGACCGGCGGGCGCTGGACGAACTGGTCGAGGGCTGGCTGCCGTTGGTCTACAACGTGGTCGGCCGTGCGCTCAACGGCCACGCCGACGTCGACGACGTCGTCCAGGAGACCATGCTGCGCGCCGTCGACAACCTCGGCACCCTGCGCGACCCGGACAGCTTCCGGTCCTGGCTGGTCGCCATCGCCATGCGGCAGATCCGGGACCGGGCGCGCCGCCGGCAGGACCGGAAACTGGACGAGGCGGTCCCGGACGGTGCCGCCGACTTCGCCGAACTCACCGTGCTGCGACTCCAGTTGGCGGGTCAGCGGCGGGAGGTCGCGGAGGCCGTGCGCTGGCTGGACGCCGAGGACCGGCAACTGGTGTCGCTGTGGTGGCTGGAGGTCTCCGGCGAACTCACCCGGCGCGAACTGGCGGCGGCCGTCGGCATCAGCCGGCAGCACGCCGCCGTCCGCGTCCAGCGGATGAAGGAGCGGCTGGAGACCTCCCGGGGCATCGTGCGCGCACTGGACGGGGCCTGCCCCGAACTGCGCGAGCTGACCGGCCGCTGGGACGGGCGGCCCGACTCCGTCTGGCGCAAGCGGCTGGCCCGGCACATCCGCGGCTGCGGCTACTGCGGCGACGCCCGCGACTCCGTCGTACCGGCGGAACGGCTGCTGGTCGGGATCGCCCTGGTCCCGGTGCCGGTCGGCTTCACGCTGTCCCTGGCCCTCGGCGGCAAGACGGCGGTGGCGGCTGCTTCGGCGACGTCCGCCGGGTGGTCGGCGAAGGTGCTGGGCGCGCTGACCAAGCCGGCCGTGGCGGTGACGGCGGGCGCCACGATCGTGGCGGGCGGCGCGTACGTCGCCGTACGGACGCCGCACGACCCGGCACCGCGGACGGCGGTGTCGCCGACGGCGGCGGTCACGCCCGCGGTACCGCGGGCGCCGGCGACCACTCCCGCGCCGTCCCCCTCCACCTCGCCGTCCCCGTCCCGGTCTCCGTCCCCGTCGGCTGCGGCGGTCTACGGCTCGGTCGTCGACGCGGTCGACACGGCGCCGGACCCGGACACCAGGCCGGGCGCGCTGCCGCACCGGCCGGAGGGCGGGATCACCAGCAGCGGCGGGGCGCACGCCGTGCTGAACCACCGCGGCGACAGCGTGACGCTCACCGGCCAGGGCTATGTGCTGGTCCGCTGGCAGATCTCGCCGCAGTACCGGGCCGGCAGCCTGGTCATGCCGTCCTGGACCGCGCTGAAGGGGAAGATCTTCCATGTGGCGTCCGGCGGCGGGCGGCGCATGGACGACCGCGTGAGTACGACGGACGCGTCCGCGACGGGGATGGGGAACTCGGCGGTGGGGTACGCGGTGCTGCCCGCCGGCGCCCAGCAGATGTGGCAGAACGAGTACTACTACGTGGACGGCAGCGTCACGTTCACGGTGAACGAACGCGGGGCCGACTACGGGGTGAGCGTCTTCCCGTCGACGTGGGACGCGGCCGAGAAGGACGTGCTGTACGGCCCCGCGGACGGGGCGATCCGGTACGGGCTGGTGCGGGACGACGGGAAGGATTCGGCGCCGGTGCCGCAGTACGTGACGCGGTCGGCGCCGGGCGATCCGGCGACGGTGCCTCAGAAGTCGGTCGTGTAGCCGCGCACGGCGTTGAGCACGTCCACCCTGTTCGTGGTGATCGAGTCGACGCCCGTGTCCAGCAGCCGGCGCATCGAGCGGCGGGTGTCCGGGGTCCAGCACGAGACCAGGCAACCGCTGCGGTGGACGTGTTCGGCCAGGGCGCGGTCGAGCAGGGTGAAGCGGTAGTTCAGGTAGCGGGGGCGGATCACGTCCAGCAGCGCGGGGCGGACCGGCGCCAGGGTCTTGCGGGTCAGAGCGATCTCGGCGGACGGGTCGGCCGCCCGGACCGCCAGCATCGCGACGGCGTCCCCGGTGTAGTAGACGCGGTCCGCCGCGCCGCACTCCCGGGCCACGCCCACGATCCTGGCCACCGCCCGCTCGCCCGGATCGCCGGGCAGGTCGAGCATCACCCGACCGCCCTCCGTCGCCGCCAGCGCCTGGGCCAGGGTCGGGACACCGCCCTCGGTGAGGCCCCACACCTCGTCCGCCGACAGGGCGCGCAGCGGGCGGTCGTGTCCCCACAGCCGCTTGAGCGTCGCGTCGTGCAGGAGAACGGGAACGCCGTCACGGGTGAGCCGTACGTCGGTCTCCACCGCGTCCGCGCCCCGGCGGAGCGCGGAACGCAGGGAGTCGAGCGTGTTCTCGCGGAAACGGTAGGGGTCGCCGCGATGGGCCACGGCGGTCACGGTCTGCATGAGCCCATGTTCTCAGGGCCCGGCAGCGGGTCGCCGGGGGCTCGGCGCGGGACCCGGCGCGGGACCCGGCGCGGGACGCGGAGCGGGGCTCGGCGCGGGACTCGTCAGGGGGCGAGCCACGCCTTCGTGAACGCGTCGATCTCGGCGGAGATCCTCGCCTTGCCGGTCACGTCCAGGAAGGACGCCTCCACGGCGTTCTTCGCGAGGTCCGCGAGGCCGCGCTCGTCGAGGTCGAGGAGGCGGGCGGCGACCGCGTACTCGTTGTTGAGGTCGGTGCCGAACATCGGCGGGTCGTCGGAGTTGACCGTGACCACGACACCGGCGGCCACGAACTCCTTGATCGGGTGCTCTTCGAGGGTACGGACCGCGCGGGTGGCGATGTTGGAGGTCGGGCACACCTCCAGCGCGATGCGGTGCTCGGCGAGATGGGCGAGGAGCTTCGGGTCCTGCGCGGAGCTGGTGCCGTGGCCGATGCGCTCGGCGCCCAGGTGGGTCAGCGCGTCCCAGACGGTGCCGGGTCCTGTGGTCTCGCCCGCGTGCGGGACGGAGCGCAGGCCGGCCGCGATCGCCCGGTCGAAGTACGGCTTGAACTGCGGCCGGGGCACGCCGATCTCGGGACCGCCGAGACCGAACGAGACCAGGCCCTCCGGGCGCAGCCGGTCGTCGGTCGCCAGCCGGACCGTCTCCTCGGCGGCCTCCAGGCCCGCCTCGCCCGGGATGTCGAAGCACCAGCGCAGCACCGTGCCGAACTCGGCCTCCGCCGCCTTCCGCGCGTCCTCGATCGCGTCCATGAAGGCCCGCGCGTCGATCCCGCGCCGGGTGGACGAGAACGGGGTGACCGTCAGCTCGGCGTAGCGCACCTGCTGGCGGGCCAGGTCGCGGGCCACCTCGTAGGTGAGCAGCCGCACGTCCTCGGGCGTGCGGATCAGGTCGACCACCGACAGGTAGACCTCGATGAAGTGCGCGAAGTCCGTGAACGTGAAGTAGTCGGCCAGGGCCTCGGGGTCGGTCGGGACCCTGGAGTCGGGGTGCCGGGCGGCCAGTTCCGACACGATGCGGGGGGAGGCGGAGCCGACGTGGTGGACGTGCAGTTCGGCCTTCGGCAGTCCGGCGACGAAGGCGTGCACGTCGCGCGGGGCGGCGGGGTCGGTGTGGCGGTCGGTCAAGGGTTCCTCCCCGGAACGGCGCGGGCCGCCTACGGCGGGGTACGGCCGTGGGGCCCTGCGCGGTGATCGGCTGATCGGTGACTCGGGCTCATGGTAGGCCGGGCCGGGATCCGGCGAGGGGGCGGGCCGTAGCATGACGGCGGCATGCGCGCAGGAGAGGGGACATCGCACGATGGCTGACGAGGTGCCGGAGGCTCCGAAGGTACGGCTGGACAAGGGGGAGGCCGCCGCCGGGGAGAGGACCGGGGCGGAGCCGCCGGTGGCAACGCCGTCGGTCCATGGGCAGACGGTCCATGAGCCGTCGGTCCACGAGCAGGGGACGGTCGCGGCGATACCCGGGCCGTCCGCGGCCCCGCCGCCCCAGGGCTGGGCCAACCCCTTCGCCGCGCCGTCCGACACGCCCCCGGCTCCGCCGGTGAACCCCTTCGCGGCGCCGGACCCCGCGGGACCGCCGCCCAATCCCTACGCCCCGCCTGCGGCGCAGCAGCCGCGGAGTGCGGCGGTGCCGCCTCCGCCGATCGCCCCGAACGGGCCGGGGCCGGTCCCGTACGGCTACCCCGGGGCGCCCGGTCCCGGCGGGCCGGTGCCGGTGCCGGGGTACGGCTATCCCGGGCAGCCGCTGCCGCCGTATCCGGCCGGGCCCGGGGGGTACGGCGGCTGGCCGGGGATGCAGCCGATGCCGAACAACGGGCTGGGGACGGCCGCCATGGTGACCGGGATCATCAGTGCGATCGGGTTCTGCCTGGCGCCGGTGGCGCTGGTGATGGGGGTGCTGGCGATCGTGTTCGGGTCGATCGGGCGGGGCCGGGTGAAGCGGGGTGAGGCGACGAACGGTGGGCAGGCGCTGGCCGGGATCATCTGCGGGTCGGCGGGGCTGGTGCTCGCCGGTGCGTTCATCACGCTGATCGTGGTGGCGGGGAGTCAGGGGAGCCAGTAGAGGCCGTCGCTCGGGCGCGGCTGCGTGCGGGCTGGCCGCGCAGTTCCCCGCGCCCCTTCAGGCAGGGCCGGTCCCGTCGGGGAGAAGTGCGGCGCTCCTTCAGGGACGGCTGGCTCGGTCGGGCAGAAGCGCCGGGCTCCTTTGGGTGGGGCTGGTTCGGTCGGGGGAAGTGCCGCGCCTCTGTAGGCAGGGCCGGTCCCGTCGGGCAGAAGTGCCGCGCACCTTCAGGTGGGGCCGGTCCCGTCGGATACCGGTGCTGCCCCTGGTTCGGCCTGCGCGGCGGCCGGGCGCAGCTGCTCTCGCGCCTGCATCAACGCGAAGCCCAGCAGGTTCAGCCCCCGCCATCGCCCCGGGTCCTCCGCCGCCGCGTCCGTCGCCGCGAGGCCGATGCCCCACACGCGGTCCACCGGGCTGGCCTCCACCAGGACGCGGTCGCCGGTGGACAGGAGGTAGTCGCGCAGGTCGGGTGTGGCGGCGAACTTGTGGACGCTTCCCTCCACCACGATGCCGGAGCGCTCCCGCGTCCATATGGACTCGTCGAAGCCCCGGACCAGTCGGCCCGCCTTCTTCGCCTCGGCGGGGTGCGCCGCGGCGAGGACCGCTCGCTCCGCCTCCGCGTCCCCGAAGAGCCGGGCCTTCCCTGCCATCATCCAGTGCTCGGCGGTCGCGTACTCGACACCGTCGACCACGAAGGGTGACGGCCACCACTGGCTCAGGCAGCTCGCCGAGACCTGCCCGTCCGGCCTCGGCCGGTGTCCCCAGAAGTGCAGGTACCTGATCCTGGCCCCCGCCTGGACCGCCCTGATCAGGGCCTCCACAGAATCGATCTTCGCCATGCACGCCAGTCTGGCAGCCACCACTGACACTCCGTCCCGCCTTTTCACTGCCGACTCGACACCTGGTCGACAGATTCCGTCGCGTAACCAAAAGGCAACAACGGAATCACTTGTTGGTCGCCCACTGCTCTGTCAGGATCGGCAGTCAAATCGAGCTGGAGCTACGCCACCCGCCTCTCTGGGCGGGGTGACGGCGGAGGAGAAGCGACATGGACAACCCGGGCACCGCCACCCCGGAGACCTTCCCCGCGCAGGAGCGGCTCGCGGGCGGCGCGCAGTACATCGCGGGCCGGTTCGCCAAGGGCACGTCAGGCCGTACGCACGCCGTCGTCGACCCGGCCACCGGCGCGGACGTGTACACGTACGAACTGGCCGGCACCGAGGACGTCGACCGGGCCGTGGCCGCCGCGAAGGCCGCCTTCCCCGGCTGGGCCGGGACCACGCCCGGCGACCGGTCGGACGCGCTGCACCGGTTCGCCGCCGTGCTCGCCGACCGCGCCGAGGAATTCGCCCGCGCCGAGTCCCTCCAGTGCGGCAAGCCGCTGAAGCTGACCCGTGAGTTCGACGTGCCGGGGACCGTCGACAACACCGCGTTCTTCGCCGGGGCCGCGCGACATCTGCAGGGGCAGGCGGCCGGTGAGTACTCCGGCGACCACACCTCGTACGTCCGCCGCGAGCCCATCGGTGTCGTCGGTTCCATCGCGCCCTGGAACTACCCGCTCCAGATGGCCGCCTGGAAGATCCTCCCGGCGATCGCCGCCGGCAACACGATCGTGCTGAAGCCGGCCGAGCTGACCCCGCTGACCTCGCTGCTCTTCGCGGAGGCCGCCACGCACGCCGGTATCCCGGACGGTGTGATCAACATCGTCACCGGGACGGGGCAGGTGGCCGGCGAGCACCTCGTCGGGCACCCCGACGTGGCCATGACCTCCTTCACCGGGTCCACCGGTGTCGGCAAGCGGGTCGCCGAGGTCGCCACCGCGACCGTGAAGCGGCTGCACCTGGAGCTCGGCGGCAAGGCGCCGTTCGTGGTCTTCGACGACGCGGATCTGGAGGCGGCCGTCAACGGGGCCGTCGCGGGTGCCCTCATCAACACCGGCCAGGACTGCACGGCGGCCACGCGCGCGTACGTGCAGCGACCGCTCTACGAGGCGTTCGTCGAGCGGACGGCCGCCCTGATGGAGACCGTGCGGCTGGGGGATCCGTTCGCGCCCGGCACCGATCTCGGGCCGCTGATCTCACACGCCCAGCGGGACCGGGTCGCCGGGTTCGTGGAGCGGGCGCGCGGCTACGCGCGCGTGGTGACCGGCGGGGAGGCCCCCGGAGGGGAGCTGAAGAGCGGCGCCTACTACCGGCCGACCCTGGTCGCCGACGCGCCGCAGGACAGCGAGATCGTCCAGTCCGAGATCTTCGGGCCGGTGCTGGTCGTTCTGCCGTTCGACAGTGATGATGAGGGGATCCGGCTGGCGAACGACACCCCGTACGGTCTGGCCGCCTCCGCGTGGACCGGCGGCGTCTACCGGGCGAACCGCGCGACGCGCGAGATCAAGGCGGGGTGCGTGTGGGTGAACGACCACATTCCGATCATCAGCGAGATGCCGCACGGCGGCTACAAGGCGTCCGGCTTCGGCAAGGACATGTCGGCGTACTCGTTCGAGGAGTACACCCAGGTCAAGCACGTAATGTTCGACAATACGGCGGTGGCTCGGAAGGACTGGCACCGCACGATCTTCGGGGACCGATAGTCACAGCTCCGGCCGTTCGGTGAACGGCCGTCTTCCCGAAAGGGCATCTAGCGCATGAGGCAGTACGAGCCCGACCGCCCTACCCCGGTCGAAGTGGCCGCCATGCGGCGCAGTCTCCGCACCGGCCGGGCCGCCCTGGCCCGCCGGTCGTTCCTGGGCGGCGCGCTCGCGGTGGGCGGCGTCGGGGCGCTGAGCGCCTGCGGTATCCCCGCGGCCGGCAAGTCCCAGGGCGGGGTCTCCGCCGACGACCACTCGGCCACGGAGAAGGTCGTGAACTTCTCCAACTGGCCCGAGTACATCGACGTCGACGACAGCGGGAAGACCCACCCCACGCTGGACGCGTTCCGCAAGCGGACCGGCATCACGGTGAAGTACACCGAGGACATCAACGACAACGACGAGTTCTTCGGCAAGGTCCAGCCGCAGCTCGCCGCCGGCCAGGACACCGGCCGGGACCTGATCGTCCTCACCGACTGGCTGGCCGCCCGCATGATCCGGCTCGGCTACGTCCAGAAGCTGGACGCGTCCAACCTGCCGCATGCCTTCGCCAACCTGTCGGACCAGTTCCGCAGTCCCGACTGGGACCCGGGCCGGGCCTACTCGTACGTGTGGCAGGGCATCTCCACGGTCGTCGCCTTCAACAAGAAGGCGCTGGACGGCGTCGAGGTGAAGTCGGTCTCCGACCTGCTCGACAACCCCGCGCTCAAGGGCCGGGTCGGCCTGCTGACCGAGATGCGCGACACCGTCGGCATGACCATGCTCGACATGGGCATCGACCCGGCGAAGTTCACCGACGACAACTACGACGCGGTGATCGCGCGCCTCCAGAAGGCCGTCGACAAGGGGCAGATCCGCCGCTTCACCGGCAACGACTACACCTCGGATCTCAGCAAGGGCGACCTCGCGGCCTGTGTCGCCTGGGGCGGCGACATCGTGCAGCTCCAGGCCGACAACCCGGACGTCTCCTACGTCATCCCGGACAGCGGCTACATGACGTCGACCGACAACCTGCTGATCCCGAACAAGGCGCGCCACAAGACGAACGCCGAACGGCTCATCGACTACTACTACGAGCCCGAACCGGCCGCCGAACTCTCCGCCTACGTCAACTACGTGAGCCCCGTCGCGGACGTGCAGCCGTACCTCGCCAAGATCGACAAGGGGGCGGCGAGCAACCCGCTGATCGTCCCCGACAAGGCCATGCAGGCCAAGTCCCACGCCTTCCGAGCCCTCAGCTCGAAGGAAGAGACGGCCTACCAGCAGAAGTTCGCGAAGCTCACAGGGGCGTGACGACACCATGACGACAGACAGCAGCGGCGACGTCCGCCTCACCGGCATCGGCAAGACCTACGACAACGGCTTCACCGCCGTACAGCCGATGGACCTGACCGTGCCGCAGGGCTCCTTCTTCGCCCTCCTCGGAGCCTCCGGGTGCGGCAAGACCACCACCCTGCGCATGATCGCGGGCCTGGAGGAGCCGACCACCGGCACCGTGCACCTCGGCGACCAGGACGTCACCCACCTGCCGCCGTACAAGAGGCCGGTGAACACGGTCTTCCAGTCGTACGCCCTCTTCCCGCACCTCGACATCTTCGAGAACGTCGCCTTCGGCCTGCGCCGGCGCGGCATCAAGAGCGTGAAGAAGCAGGTCGAGGACATGCTGGAGCTGGTCCAGCTCGGCGAGCAGGCGCGCAAGAAGCCGCACCAGCTCTCCGGCGGCCAGCAGCAGCGCGTCGCGGTGGCCCGCGCACTCATCAACCACCCCAAGGTGCTCCTGCTCGACGAGCCGCTCGGCGCCCTCGACCTCAAGCTGCGCCGCCAGATGCAGCTGGAGCTCAAGCGGATCCAGACCGAGGTCGGCATCACCTTCGTGCACGTCACGCACGACCAGGAGGAGGCCATGACCATGGCCGACACGGTCGCCGTGATGAACGCGGGCCGTGTCGAGCAGCTCGGCTCGCCCGCCGACCTCTACGAGAACCCGAACACGACGTTCGTGGCGAACTTCCTCGGCACCTCGAACCTGATCGAGGCCGAGGTCGACACGAAGAACGGGGACGACATCGTCCTCAAGGCCGGTGGCGGGAAGCTGGTGCTGCCCGAGGCGCGATGTTCGGCGCCGACCACGACCGGCGGCAAGGTGCTGGTCGGGGTCCGGCCCGAGAAGATCTCCCTCACCCACGCCGACGACGCGGGCTCCATCCCCGAGGGCCGCAACCGCATCACCGGCAAGGTCGCCGACGCCAGTTTCATCGGCGTCTCCACGCAGTACGTCATCGACAGCGCGGTCTGCCCCGAGTTCGCGGTGTACGTGCAGAACGTCGAGCGCGACGGACGGCTCGTCCCCGGCGCCGACGTCGTCCTGCACTGGAGCCCGGCGCACACCTTCGGCCTCGACGCCGCCCAGGACATCGACGCCGGCACCGAGGAGGAGGCGGCCTGATGGCCACGCTGACGGAAGCGCCGCCGCCGCTGGCGCCGGCCCCCGAGAAGAAGCCCCCGCGCAGGCGCGGCCGGTTCACCCCCTACTGGCTGCTGCTCCCCGGCATCCTCTGGCTGGTCGTCTTCTTCGCCCTGCCGATGATCTACCAGGGGTCCACGTCGATCCAGACGGGCTCCCTGGAAGAGGGCTACAAGGTCACCTGGCACTTCGCGACCTACTGGGACGCGCTCAGCGAGTACTGGCCGCAGTTCCTCAGGTCCGTCTTCTACGCCGCCGCGGCCACGGTCCTGTGCCTGCTGCTCGGCTACCCGCTGGCCTACCTGATCGCCTTCCGCGCGGGCCGCTGGCGGAACCTGATCATGATCCTGGTGATCGCGCCGTTCTTCACCAGCTTCCTGATCCGCACCCTGGCCTGGAAGACGATCCTCGCCGACAACGGCCCGGTCGTGCACGTCCTGAACTCGCTGCACATCCTGAGCGTCACCGACTTCCTCGGCTGGACGGCCGGCGACCGCGTCCTCGCCACCCCGCTCGCGGTGGTGTGCGGTCTGACGTACAACTTCCTGCCGTTCATGATCCTGCCGCTCTACACCTCGCTGGAGCGCATCGACGGACGTCTCCACGAGGCGGCGGGCGACCTGTACGCCAAGCCGTGGACGACGTTCCGGAAGGTCACCTTCCCGCTGTCGATGCCGGGCGTGGTCTCCGGCACGCTGCTGACCTTCATCCCGGCGGCCGGTGACTACGTCAACGCCGAACTCCTCGGCTCGACCGACACCCGCATGATCGGAAACGTGATCCAGACGCAGTTCCTGCGGATCCTCGACTATCCGACGGCCGCCGCACTCTCCTTCATCCTCATGGCCGCGATCCTCGCCATGGTCACGATCTACATTCGCCGGTCCGGGACGGAGGATCTGGTCTAAATGCCCGTCGTCAACTGGCTCAAGAAGCGTCTCGTCGTCATCGCGGGACTGCTGACCCTCGGATATCTGCTGCTGCCGAACGTCATCGTCACGGTGTTCTCCTTCAACAAACCGAAGGGGCGTTTCAACTACGAATGGCAGCAGTTCTCGCTGGACGCCTGGAAGCAGCCGTGCGGGGTCGCCGACATGTGCGGCTCGCTCTCCATCAGCCTCCGGATCGCCGCCCTGGCGACGATCGGCGCCACCGTCCTCGGCACGATGATCGCCTTCGCGCTGGTCCGCTACCGCTTCCGCGCCCGCGGCGCCGTGAACTCGCTGATCTTCCTGCCGATGGCGATGCCCGAGGTCGTCATGGCCGCCTCGCTGCTCACCCTGTTCCTGAACATGGGCGCCCAGCTGGGCTTCTACACCATCCTGATCGCCCACATCATGTTCTGCCTCAGCTTCGTCGTCACCGCGGTCAAGGCCCGCGTGATGTCGATGGACCCGCGCCTTGAGGAGGCGGCCCGGGACCTCTACGCCGGACCGGTGCAGACGTTCGTCAGGGTCACCCTCCCCATCGCGGCCCCCGGAATCGCGGCGGGCGCGCTGCTGTCCTTCGCGCTCTCCTTCGACGATTTCATCATCACCAATTTCAACGCGGGCTCCACCGTCACCTTCCCCATGTTCGTCTGGGGTTCGGCACAGCGCGGCACGCCCGTACAGATCAATGTCATCGGTACGGCCATGTTCCTGGTCGCCGTACTGTTCGTCCTGGCCTCCATGCTCGTCAACAACCGCCGCAACCGGCAAAAGGCATAACCCCTAACTGACTCTGTAGGGAGTTGAAAATCATGGCCCCAAGCGCCATGAGCCGTCAGGCAAATTGGACCAAGTCTCTTTCCGAAGCACAGCCGGTCCCGTACTGGCTGGAAGACCCCGGCAAGCCCCACCCCGAGCCCGCGCTGACCGGCGCCGACACCTGCGACCTGCTGGTCGTCGGCGGCGGCTACAGCGGACTGTGGACCGCGCTCAACGCCAAGGAGCGCGACCCCGGGCGCGAGGTCGTCCTGCTGGAAGGCCACGAGGTGGGCTGGGCCGCCTCGGGCCGCAACGGCGGCTTCTGCGCCGCCTCCCTCACTCACGGACTCGCCAACGGGCTCGCCCGCTGGCCCGACGAGATCCACGAACTGCAGGAGCTGGGCCGGCGCAACCTCGACGAGATCGAGGCCGCCGTGGCCCGGCACGGCATCGACTGCGAGTTCGAACGCACCGGCGAGATCGACGTCGCCACCGAGACCTACCAGGCCTGGGAACTGCGCGACTGGCACCGGCAACTGGAGGAGAAGGGCCTCGCGGACGGCATCGAGTTCCTCGACGCCGACGCGGTCCGCGAGCAGGTCGCCTCGCCCACCTTCGAGGCGGGCCTGTACGACCGGCGCGGCGTGGCCATGCTGCATCCGGCGAAGCTCGCCTGGGGCCTCAAGCAGGCCTGCCTCGCGCTCGGCGTCCGGGTGTACGAGCACACGCCCGCCCTCGCCCTGAAGGCCTACGGCGCCGGCATGGCCGTACGCACCCCGTACGGCTCGGTCCGCGCGCGGCAGGTCGCGCTCGCCACCAACATCTTCCCGAACCTGGTCAAGCGGGTCCGCGCCTACACCGTCCCGGTCTACGACTACGCCCTGATGACCGAACCGCTCACCGCCGAGCAGCTCGGCGCGATCGGCTGGAAGAACCGGCAGGGCCTCGGCGACTCCGCCAACCAGTTCCACTACTTCCGCCTCTCGGCGGACAACCGCATCCTGTGGGGCGGCTACGACGCCATCCACCACTACGGCGGCCGGGTGCGCCGGGAGTACGACGACCGTCCGGAGACCTACGCCAAGCTCGCCGGGCACTTCTTCACCTGCTTCCCGCAGCTGGAGGGCGTCCGCTTCAGCCACGCCTGGGGCGGCGCGATCGACACCTGCTCCCGCTTCTCGGCGTTCTTCGGCACCGCGCACCAGGGGCGGGTCGCGTACGCGGCCGGGTACACCGGCCTCGGTGTCGGCGCGACCCGGTTCGGCGCCGACGTGATGCTGGACCTGCTGGCCGGGGAGGAGACCGAGCGCACCCGGCTTGAGATGGTCCGCAAGAAGCCGCTGCCGTTCCCGCCCGAGCCGTTCGCCTGGACGGGCATCGCCCTCACCAAGTGGTCGCTGGCCCGCGCCGACGCCCACGGCGGCCGTCGCAACCTGTGGCTGCGGGCGATGGACCGGATGGGGCTGGGCTTCGACAGCTGAACCGGTTCGACATGTGATCCACCTCACTTGAATACGGTGCCGAAACCCGCGTAATGCCCCTGGAAGACCTCCCTCTCTCCCCGTGACGCGACGCCCGCGTCGACGAGCGAGATGGGGAGGTCTTCTGATGGCTGGGGCGAAGACTGCGGTCGAGTGGCTGGCATCCGTCGCACCGGATCCCGAGGCCTGCCGCTGGGAATGGGAGCGCAACCCGCTAGGGGTCGCGCTGCTGCCCGCCGGCAGGGCCTGGGACGTGCTGATCCTGCCGGGCGGGCTCGGCTATCCGACCCTCGACGTGCTCACCCGCGTCCTCGACCAGCCGGGGCCCGTCCTGGCCGACTTCGGGGACAACCGGGTGGGCTTCTTCGTGCCGCCCGGCACGGCGGCCCGCTGGCTCGGCACCGGGATCCGCACGGCGGGTGCCGGCACCTGGATCGTCGTGCCGTATCCCGGCCGGGCGACCCAGGGGGTGCGGTGGCTGGTGGTGCCGGACGGGTCGGGGACGCTGACGGATCCGGCGTTGCTGGAGCTGGCGATGCACGAGGCTGCCGCCGGCCTGGCCGACGGTGACTAGGCGCCGTGCCGGGTGCCGGGTGCCGGGTGCCGGGTGGCCGGTTGGCGGTCGGCCGCGGGTGCGGGTGCGTGGGGGTTGTTCGCGCAGTTCCCCGCGCCCCTTTCGGGGCGCTGTCCTGCGGGCGCCTGTGAAGGGCCGCAGCTCTTGACAGGCTGATTGGTCTGGACCAAGTTGAGTGCGCACCCTCACCTCCAAATCCCCCATCCCCGGAGGCTCTTGTGGTTCGCGCGAGACCTGTCCTGACCATGCTCACGGCCGCGTTGCTGGCCGTGCCCGGTATCACCGCGCTCTCGTCGGCCGCCCGTGCGGCCGACGCGGACCTCGCCGTCAACGGCGGGTTCGAGTCCGGGCTGTCCGGCTGGAGTTGTACGGCGGGCAGCGGTACGACCGTCGGTTCCCCTGTGCGCAGTGGGAGTTCGGCGTTGCAGGCCACCCCGGCCGGCAGCGACAACGCCCAGTGCGCGCAGACGGTGACGGTCAAGCCCGGTTCGCAGTACACCCTGTCCGGTTACGTCCGCGGCTCCTACGTCTACCTCGGCGCGAGCGGCACCGGCACCACCGACGTCTCCACCTGGACCCAGTCCGCCCCCGACTGGCAGAAGCTCACGACCACCTTCACCACCGGCGCCTCGACCACCAAGGTCACCCTCTACACCCACGGCTGGTACGGCACCGGCGCCTACTACGCGGACGACGTGTCGCTGGTCGGGCCGGGTGCCTCCGCGGGCCAGCCGCCGGCCGCGCCCACCGGTCTCACCGCCGGCACGACCACGTCCTCCAGCGTGGCCCTGTCCTGGGCCGCGGTGACCGGCGCGACGAGCTACGCGGTCTACCGGGACGGGACCAAGGTCCAGACGGCGACCGGGACGTCGGCGACCGTGAGCGGGCTCAACCCGTCGACGGCGTACAGCTTCCAGGTCGCCGCCGTGAACGACGCGGGCGAGTCCGCGAAGTCGGCCGCGGTGACGGCGACCACGACCGCCGGTTCCTCCGGCGGCTCAGGCGACCTGCCCACGCACGCCCTGGTCGGCTACCTCCACTCCTCCTTCGCCAACGGCTCCGGGTACACCCGGGTCGCCGACGTCCCCGACAGCTGGGACGTCATCGACCTGGCCTTCGGCGAGCCGACCTCGGCCACCTCCGGGGACATCCGCTTCAACCGCTGCCCGGTCGCCGAGTGCCCGAACGTGGAGAGCGACGCCGACTTCAAGGCGGCGATCAAGGCCAAGCAGGCGGCCGGAAAGAAGGTGCTGATATCGATCGGCGGCGCCAACGGCCAGGTCCAGCTGACCACCACCGCCGCGCGGGACACCTTCGTCTCCTCCGTCTCGAACATCATCGACACCTACGGCCTGGACGGCCTGGACATCGACTTCGAGGGCCACTCGCTCTCCCTGGACGCGAGCGACACGGACTTCAAGAACCCGACCACCCCGGTGGTCGTGAACCTGATCTCGGCCCTGAAGACCCTGAAGGCGAAGTACGGGGCGAAGTTCGTGCTGTCCATGGCCCCGGAGACCTTCTTCGTGCAGATGGGCTACCAGTACTACGGCACCGGCAAGTGGGGCGGCCAGGACCCGCGCTGCGGGGCGTACCTCCCCGTCATCTACGCCCTCCGCGACGCCCTGACCCTGCTGCACGTCCAGGACTACAACTCGGGCCCGATCATGGGCCTCGACAACCAGTACCACTCCATGGGCGGCGCCGACTTCCACATCGCCATGACCGACATGCTGCTCACCGGCTTCCCGGTGGCCGGCGACGCGGGCAACGTCTTCCCGCCGCTGCGCCCCGACCAGATCGCGATCGGCATGCCGGCGTCGGTCAACGCGGGCAACGGCTACGTGGCGCCCTCCGAGGTCACCAAGACCCTGGACTGCCTGACGAAGAAGACCAACTGCGGCTCGTACACCACCCACGGCACCTGGCCGGCCCTGCGCGGCCTGATGACCTGGTCGGTCAACTGGGACCGGTTCTCGAACTGGGAGTTCCAGAAGAACTTCGACGCGTACTTCGGCTGAGCAGCAGCCGTAGCGACGTCAGCAGGACGGTGGCCAGGCACCAGCTGGCCACCACGTCCAGCGGCCAGTGGTAGCCGCGGCGGACCAGGCCGTAGGAGACGGCGAGGACGAGCGCCGCGCAGACGGCGACCGCGGTGCGGCGGGCGGCGGCCGAGGTGAGCCAGGGAAGGAGGAGCAGGGTCGCGGAGCCGTACGCGATCGCCGCCGTCGCCGTGTGGCCGGAGGGGAAGTAGCCGACCGCCGGGGGCACCACGGGGGTCCCCGGACGGGCGGTCCAGTCCTTGAGCGGGATGACGACCGCCGGGACGAGCGCCATCAGGACGGCGGCGGCCGTGGGCGGCAGCCACCACCGGTCTGTACCAGTGGCACGGCCGCGCCGGGCGACGTACGCGATGACGAGGACCAGGACCGGGACCGCGACCGGTGCGTTCCCGAGGTCCGAGAGGAGTTCGGAGAACCGGTCCGGACGGACGAGTGCGCTGCTCAGGCGGCTGTCCAGGCGGAGCAGGGGGCCGTGGGCCACGACCTGCCAGGTGATCAGCGCGAAGAGGAGGGCCGGAAGGCCCAGCAGTCCCAGGAGTCCCGCGAGGGGAAAACGGAGGAAGGAGGTCGGCCGCCCCGGAACAGGGGGGGTGGTTCCGAGGCGGCCGTCCGGATCGGAATGTCGCGCGCCCCGGGGGGTTTGGGGCGAGCGACCGTCCGATCGGTGAGGAGATCCGGAGCCGGAGGCGCCGGTTGTGTGCGCGAGGGCACGACCAGGTCGAAGCTGGGGAGGCCCCGGCCTGAAATCACCCACAGTCCCCTGTGGGCGGGGTGTATCTCTCATCTGGGTAGAACCTACGGCAGGGTCCGGTGCGACGACAGGCGGAATCGCGTCCCGTCATGCACCTCGCACACCTTCTTCACACGGCCCGACGGGGGCCGCCCCAGCCCCTCACATCACGCCGGACGGGAGGGGTGGGGCGGTGGTGACACACGGGTTCGAGCCGCTTTGTGCGGACTTGGCGAACCCTGTGGCTCAGATCCGAGCGAAGGCCTGCTCGATGATGTCGAGGCCCTCGTTGAGGAGGTCGTCGCCGATGACGAGCGGGGGCAGGAAACGCAGCACGTTGCCATAGGTGCCACAGGTCAGGACCAGCAGTCCCTCCTGGTGGCAGGCCTTGGCGAGGGCCGCGGTGGCCTCCGGGTTCGGCTCCTTGGTGGCGCGGTCCTTGACCAGCTCGATGGCGATCATCGCGCCCCGCCCGCGGACGTCGCCGATGACGTCGAACTTCTCGGCCATGGCGGCGAGCCGCGGCTTCATGATCGACTCGATGTTCTTCGCCCTGGCGTTGAGGTCGAGCTCCTTCATGGTCTCGATGGCCCCGAGCGCACCGGCGCAGGCGACCGGGTTGCCGCCGTAGGTGCCGCCGAGCCCGCCGGCGTGCGCGGCGTCCATGATCTCGGCGCGGCCGGTCACGGCGGCCAGCGGCAGACCACCGGCGATGCCCTTGGCCGTGGTGATCAGGTCCGGGACGATGCCCTCGTCCTCGCAGGCGAACCACTGACCGGTACGGCAGAACCCGGACTGGATCTCGTCCGCGACGAACACGATGCCGTTGTCCGCGGCGAACTGGCTGATCGCCGGCAGGAAGCCCTTCGCCGGCTCGATGAAGCCGCCCTCGCCGAGCACGGGCTCGATGATGATCGCGGCGACGTTGTCGGCGCCGATCTGCTTGCTGATCTGGTCGATGGCCTGCTTGGCGGCCTCCGGACCGGCGTTCTCCGGCCCGGTCGGCCAGCGGTAGGCGTAGGCGACCGGGACCCGGTACACCTCGGGCGCGAACGGCCCGAAGCCGTTCTTGTACGGCATGTTCTTCGAGGTCAGCGCCATCGTGAGGTTGGTCCGGCCGTGGTAGCCGTGGTCGAAGACGACGACGGCCTGGCGCTTGGTGTACGCACGCGCGATCTTCACGGCGTTCTCGACGGCCTCGGCGCCGGAGTTGAACAGCGCCGACTTCTTGGCGTGGTCACCCGGGGTGAGCTCCGCGAGGGCCTCGGCGACCTCCACGTAGCCCTCGTACGGGGTGACCATGAAACAGGTGTGGGTGAAATCGGCCAGCTGGGCGCTCGCCCGGCGTACGACGGCCTCGGCGGAGGCGCCGACGGAGGTCACGGCGATGCCGGAACCGAAGTCGATGAGGCGGTTGCCGTCGACGTCCTCGATGATCCCGCCGCCCGCGCGCGCGGTGAAGACGGGCAGCACCGAACCCACACCCTGCGCCACCGCGGCGAGACGGCGGGACTGCAGCTCCTGCGACTTCGGGCCGGGTATGGCGGTGACGACGCGACGCTCCTGCGGAAGTGCGGTCATGGGGGCTCCCTGATGAGTGGTGCGAACCGATGCGTGCCGGGCGCGTCCCGTCCGGTTGCTCCGGTGGTGCGTTTTCGGACGCTTTCCTTCTTTCTTCGCAGGCTAGAGCCGGGTGCGGGAGGTGGGCATGCTCCATGTGGGCGTTGTCGGAGAGTGACGTTGTCCGCGATGGACATAGTGCGGCCGGGGGAGCGGTGTCCGGCCGGACGGCTCCTCGGCCGCGTAAGCGGTGAACTCCCCTTGCGAGGGCGTTAGATTGGCCGCTGACGGTGGACGGAAGAACGGCTGGTCAGGGAGCGAGAGCGATGGACAGCGACGGGACGCGGGACACGCGGCGTACGCATGCGAATCCTGTACCGCGTCCGGCGGGACCACAGGACGCGGACGCGGCGCCGGTCGAGGCGTCGGCGGTACCGCCACGGCCGACGGCACCGCCGACGGTCCCGCCGCTGCCGGACGGGTCCGCCTTCCTGACCTGGCTGCGGGCGCCCAGGCCCGAGGCGGCACCGGGGGTGTGGCGGTTCGGGTACCGGCCCCGCGCGGCGGAGGAGCCCGAGGAACTGCCCACCCGGCAACTGCTCAGCGGCGCCCTGATCGCCTTCCTGGTGGGGTGGCTGGTCTGGTCCCTGCTGACGCACGGGTACCTGGGGGCGTGGTGGGGCCTGCCGCTCCAGCTGTTCCTTCCCGACTCGTGGCAGGGCGCGAACGCCACGATCCCGGCGACCGCGACCCGTTTCATCTACGAGGGTTACACGTACCTGGTCGCCCTCACCATCATGCTCGTGGTGGGCAGACTCGGCCGCTGGGGCGAGGTGTGGAGGCGGTTCGTGGCGCCCCGGTTCAGGGCCGCGGCGACCGCGGGGTCCCGCCAGGAACCTCCGGCGCCCTCGGCGGACCCCGCCCAGTGGCCGCACCTGCGGGCCGCCGGGGCCGACGCCGCCGCCGACCGGCTCGCCGGGGAGGCGCGCAGCGGGCTGATGCGGGACGTGGACCACGCCCGGATCGCCCGCGCCTGGCAGGGCGTACGCAGCGGCCGGCACACCATGGCCGGGTTCACCGCCGCGGTGGTCAAGGACGGAGCCGCCGCCTGCCTGCACCCCTCCGGCGAACGCGACCTGCCCGCCCGGCACGCCCGCCACGACCTGGTCACCGGCCAGGTCCGGCTCGGCACCACGGCCGACGACCCCCGCAACCCCTACCGGTACCGGGGCACCGGCCTCGCCCTCGGCCCCGAACTGCTCGGCACCTCGCTGCTCGCCGTCGGCCCGGCCGGCTCCGGCAAGACCGGCGGCCTGGTCCGCCCGCTCGCCGAGTCGCTCTGCCTGCACGCGCTCGCCGGCCGCGCCTCCGTGGTCGTCGTCGGCGCGGCCGGCGCCGGCCTCGGACCCGCCGACGCCTACGACGTCGTCGTCCGCATCGCCCACCCCGAGTCCGTCTACGACCTCGACCTGTACGGCGGCACCACCGACCCCGACGAAGCCGCCGCCATACTCGCCGAGGCCCTCGTCGGCGACCTCGCCGACCCGCACCCCGGCAGCGACAGCCGCCGCTCCACCACCGTCCTCGCCCAGCTGCTCGGCCCGTTCCGGGCGGTCCACGGCCGCTTCCCCTCCGTCCCCGAACTCCGCCAGCTCCTCGACGGCGCCCCGGGCCCGCTCGCCGCGCTCCGCAAGGGGCTGACGACCACCGGCCACGAGTCGCTGCTGCGCGAACTGGACGCGCGGGAACGCCAGATGGGCCACCCCGGGGACGTCGGCGCGGTCCTCGCCGACCGCATCGCGCTCCTCGACCGCCCGGCCTTCGCCGGCTTCTTCGACACCTCCGGCCAGTCCCGGCCCTTCTCCCTCAAGGCCCTCGACCATCCGGTCCGGGTCCGCATCGACCTGCCCGAGCGCGGCCACGCGGACGCCTCCCGCATCCTGGCCCGCCTGGTCCTCGCCCAGTTCACGGCGAGCGTCGCGGTACGGGACGACCGCTCGCTCTTCTCCTGCCTGCTCCTCGACGACGCGACCGGCGTGGTGACCCCGGAGGCGGTCCGCGCCGTCCAGCGGCTGCGCTCGGCCAACGCGGGCGTGGTGCTGACCCTGCGCACCCTGGACGACGTACCCCGCCCGCTCCGCGGCCCGCTGCTCGGCGCCGCCGGCTGCAGGATGGCCTTCGCCGGACTCACCCCCTGGGACGGGCAGGACTTCGCCGAGGTCTGGGGCAAGGAGTGGACCGAGGCCCGGGACGTCACCGACCGCCAGATCATCGCGGAGACCCCGGCGGGCAAGGCGCTGCACGTCGTACGCCGGGTGATCACCGGCAAGGCGGCCACCGCGCGGGCGGTCACCGTCCGGCAGGTGGAACGCGAACGCTGGTCGGCCTCGGAACTGGCCCACGGCCTGCCGCCGGGCCACGCGGTCCTCTCCCTGACCACGGTCAAGGGCGAGCACGCGCCCCCGCTGCTGGTCGACCTGAGGGCCGGCGGCCGGGTCTGAACACCGGGGCACGCGGGACCGTACAGTGAGGCAGAATCGAGAGAGGCCGTTCATACGGGACGGCCAAAGACCACTGCCCTCGCTCACGGCGCCCACGAAGCTCACGAAACTCGGGGCGCTCACGACCGAAGAGAAGACCTGACGGCCTGATGCCACCGACGCTCGCCTCGCTCGTCCACCACTCCGCGCTCAAACTGACCGTGCGCGCGGGCGAGGACCGCCTCGACGTGCCCGTCCGCTGGGCCCACGTCAGCGAACTCGCCGATCCGGTGCCGTACATGGAGGGCGGGGAACTCCTCCTGATCACCGCGCTGAAGCTGGACGCGGAGGATCCGGAGGCGATGCGGAAGTACGTGAAACGCCTGGTCGGAGCCGGTGTGGTGGGCCTCGGCTTCGCCGTCGGGGTCAACTACGACGAGATTCCCAAGGCCCTGGTCGACGCCGCGGAACGCGAGGGCCTGCCCCTTCTCGAGGTGCCCCGCCGCACCCCCTTCCTCGCCATCAGCAAGGCGGTCTCGGCGGCGATCGCGGCCGACCAGTACCGGGCGGTGACGGCGGGCTTCGCCGCCCAGCGCGAACTGACCAGGCAGGCTCTGAACGCCGGTCCGGAGGGCCTGCTCACCGCGCTCGCCGCGCAGGTGGACGGCTGGGCGGCGCTGTACGACGCGTCCGGCGCGGTGGTCGCGACGGCACCGGAGTGGGCGGGGCGCCGGGCGGCCCGCCTGACGGCGGAGGTGGAGCGGCTGCGGGAACGCCCGGCACCGGCGTCCTCGGTGGTCGGCGGCCCCGACAACGAGGACCGCGTGGAACTGCACTCCCTCGGCACCGGCCGCCGCCCGCGGGCGGCCCTGGCGGTCGGCACGGCCTCGGCGCTGGGCACGGCGGAGCGCTACGCCGTCCACTCCGCGATCGCCCTCCTCACCCTCACGACGGAACGCTCCCGCTCCCTGCACGCGGCCGAGCAGCGGGTCGGGGCGGCGGTGCTGCGCATGCTGCTCGCCGGCCAGCCGGACCATGCCCGCGGGGTCGCCGGTGACCTGTACGGCGGGCTGCTCGACGCCCCGTTCCGGATGATCGTCGCCGACGCGGGCGGCGAGCTGCTGGCCGGCCTCACCGAGGCGGTGGAGTCGGCCGCGGCCCGGTCCGGGGAGGCGGTGCTGGTGGTGCCGGAGGGCGAGCGGCTGGTGGTGCTGGCCGCGGACGGGGGTGCGGCGGTGGCGGCGACCGTGGAGTACGCGGCGGCGCGGGAGGCGGCCAGGGCGGCGCCGGATCAGGCGGACGCGGCGGACGACGACCTGGTCGTCGGCCTCTCCGCCCCGTCCGGCCCGATCGCCGCGGCAGCCGCCTACAAACAGGCCGAACAGGCGCTGTCCGTGGCCCGGCGCAGGGGCCGGGTCCTGGTCGAGCACGACCAGCTGGCGTCGGGCTCGGTCCTTCCCCTTCTCGCCGACGACGCGGTGAAGGCGTTCGCCGACGGTCTGCTCAGGCCGCTGTACGAGCACGACGCGACCGGCCGGGGCGACCTGGTCGCCTCCCTCCGTGCCTGGCTCTCCCGCCACGGCCAGTGGGACGCGGCGGCAGCCGACCTCGGCGTCCACCGGCACACCCTGCGCTACCGCATGCGCAGGGTCGAGGAGATCCTGGGCCGCTCCCTCGACGACCCGGACGTCCGAATGGAACTGTGGCTGGCCCTGAAGGCGACGTCAGCGGAGTAGCCCACGCTTCCCCGCCTGCGACCCGGCGGAGGCTGTTCGCGCAGTTCCCCGCGCCCCTGGGTTTCCCACCTCATCCGGCGTCCGAGGACGAAGGCCGGTCCGCACCACCGACCGGTTGTCGCCTGCGGCCGGGTGGGGGCTGTTCGCGCAGTTCCCCGCGCCCCTGGGTTTCCCACCTCATCCGGCGTCCGAGGACGAAGGCCGGCCGTCCGCACCACCGACCGGTTGTCGCCTGCGGCCGGGTGGGGGCTGTTCGCGCAGTTCCCCGCGCCCCTGGGGTTCCCGCCCCACCCGGCGTCCGAGGGCGAAGGCCGGTCCGCGCCACATCTCAGCCCGTCCGGCGTTTGAGGACAAGGGCGTTTAGGCCGGAGTGGGCGGTCGAAGGGGGTGCCCCCCCTGGAGGATGGGACGGGTAGGGGCGGTGGGGGCGGGGAAAAGGTGGTGGCTCGTGGACCGTGCCAATCCGGCGTGACTTCTGCCGCCACCACTACACCCCGGACAAACACACCCCCGCCCCCACCGGCCTACCGTGGAGCCGAACACCCTGCACACCCACCCCCAACGCGGAAGGGCCGGGACTCGCAATGACCGCCACCCACGCCTTCTGGCTCGCCGGCCGCCAGGCCACCGGCGAGGACACCTTCGACGTCACCAACCCGTGGGACGCCCGTCTCGTCGGCAAGGTCAGCGTGCCCACCGACGCCCAGGTCGAGGAAGCCGTCGCCGCCGCGTACGCCGTACGGGACGAGTTCGCCGCCACCCCGGCCCACATACGCGCCGCCGCTCTCGACCACGTCAGCCGCCGCCTCGTGGAGCGCACCGAGGAGATCGCCCAGCTGATCTCCGCCGAGAACGGCAAGCCGATCAAGTGGGCCCGCGGCGAGGTCGGCCGCGCCGTGTCCGTGTTCCGGTTCGCGGCCGAGGAAGCCCGCCGCTTCAACGGCGGCGAGGCCCAGCGCCTCGACACCGACCTCGGCGGCCAGGGCCGCCTCGCGCTCACCCGCCGCTTCCCGAAGGGCGTCGTCCTCGGCATCGCGCCGTTCAACTTCCCCCTCAACCTGTGCGCCCACAAGATCGCCCCGGCCATCGCCGCCGGCGTGCCGATCATTCTCAAGCCGGCGCCCGCCACCCCCCTGTCCGGCCTGATCATCGGCGACCTGCTCGCCGAGAGCACCGGTCTCCCGGCCGGCTCCTGGTCGATCCTCCCGGTCGCCAACGACAAGATGGCCGCCCTCGTCCAGGACGAGCGCCTCCCGGTCATCTCCTTCACCGGTTCCGAGAAGGTCGGCTACTCGATCATGGACTCGGTGCCCCGCAAGCACTGCACCCTGGAGCTCGGCGGCAACGGCGCGGCCGTCGTCCTCGGCGACTACTCCTCCGACGCCGACCTCGACTGGGCCGCGACCCGCATCGCGACCTTCTCCAACTACCAGGGCGGCCAGTCCTGCATCTCGGTGCAGCGGGTCATCGCCGACGCGTCCGTCTACGACCGCCTCCTGCCGCGCATCGTCGCCGCCGTCGAGGCCCAGGTCACCGGCAACCCCGCCGACGACAGCACCGACGTCGGCCCGCTGGTCAGCGAGGCCGCGGCCGAGCGCGTCGAGGCGTGGGTGAAGGAGGCCGTCGAGGACGGCGCCACCCTGGTCACCGGCGGCGACCGCGACGGCGCCACCTACGCGCCGACCGTCCTCACCGACGTCCCGGCCGGCACCACCGTGGCCTGCGAGGAGATCTTCGGACCCGTCCTCACCGTGCAGAAGGTGAACGGCGAGGCCGAGGCCTTCGCCGCCGTCAACGACTCCAAGTACGGCCTCCAGGCGGGCGTGTTCACCCACGACCTCCAGGCCGCCTTCCGCGCCCACCGCGCGCTGGAGGTCGGCGGCGTGGTCGTCGGCGACGTCCCCTCCTACCGCGCCGACCAGATGCCGTACGGCGGCGCCAAGCAGTCCGGCGTCGGCCGCGAGGGCGTCAAGTTCGCGATGGACGACTACACCTACGAGCGCGTCCTGGTACTCACGGGCCTCGCCCTCTGACCTGCCACGGACCACACACACCACGGCCGGAGCCCGCTGTGCGGGGGCTCCGGCCGCGGTGCGTCCGCAGACTCCGGGATCCCCTGCCCCCCTGCGGGAACCGTGTCCTCACATGGAGGGGCCCGGCACCGATGTCATACGGTGCCGGGCCCTTCTCCGCGTCGGCTGTTCCGGACCCTCAACCGGAGAAGCCGACGTGCGCGAGCCGTAGGGGGCCGCGCAGTTCGAGGTGGAGGTCGTGCACGCCGTCCGCGGGGAGGGGAGCGGTGAGCGAGGTGTAGGTGTACGCGTCGGCGGTCGGCTCGTCGAGGGTGAGTACGGCGAGCGGCGGGGCGCCGTCGAGGGACAGTTCCAGGGTGCCCCGGCCCGCCAGCCGGGCCGTGACCTCGGTCGTGCCGGTGCCGAAGTCGCAGTTCCGGTAGACGAGTTCGCCGGGGCCGCCGGTCGCCGGGGTCACCGCGTCGCCCGCCGTCCGCGTGCGGTCCACGATCGCGATGCCCGACTGCTCGTCGAAGTCCGCCGGTTCGAGGCCGGATCCGGAGGCGAGGGCCCGCGGCGCCGTCGGCTCGCCGTCGAGGACCACCGTCGTACGGAGGCGGATGTCCGCGCTGGACGCGCCGGCCAGCACGTCGTACGGGCCCGGCTCACGGCGCCGTCCGCCGCGTGCCACGTCCAAGAACTCGAAGGCGGAGAGCGGGACTTCGAAGGTCAGGGCGGTTCGTTCGCCGGGCGCGAGGGTGAGCCGCCGGTGGGCGAGGAGTTCGCGGCGCGGGCGTACCGCCGACGGCTCGACGGCCCGGGTGTAGAGCTGGGCCACCTCGTCCGCCGGTACGGCACCCGTGTTGGCGACCGTGAAGGAGACCCGGAGCGTTCCGTCCGCCACCTCGGTCGCCAGGTCCGCGTAGGAGAAGGACGCGTACGACAGGCCGTGGCCGAACGGGAAGAGCGGGGTGCCCTCGAAGTAGAGGTACGTCTGGCGGGCGCCGAGCACGTCGTAGTCGAGCAGGTCGGGAAGGTCGGCGTCGGCCGCGTACCAGGTCTGCGGGAGGCGGCCCGCGGGGGAGACGTCACCTGCCAGGACGCGGGCGAGGGCGGTGCCCGCCGCCTGGCCGCCGTGGGCCGTCCAGAGGACGGCGGGCAGCCGGGCCGCGTCCACCGCGTACGGGTACGACGACACCAGCGCCAGCACGGTGTCCGGGTTCGCCGCGCGGGCGGCCCGCAGCAGCCGCTCCTGGTGCGGGGGCAGGGCCAGGGTCGTACGGTCCTCGGTCTCGCGGCCGTTGATGTGCGGGTCGTTGCCCGCGACCACCAGGACCGCGTCGGCCGCGGCGGCCACCCTGGTGACGGCGTCCGTACCGCGTTCGACGATGATCAACTCGAAGATCGAGGCGTTTTCGGCGGCAACCTTCACCCCGTCGGCGGCGACTGAGACGTGGCGATCCGTGCCGAGGTGCCGGAGGAGGTGACCGTTCTCGTGGGGTTCCAGGCGGAACGTCTCCTGGACGACCCAGCCGCCGGGCTGGTCCGCGGCGGCCCGGACGAAGCCGTCCTCGGCGACGGAGAGGTACCGGCCGTCCGGGGCACGGAGGGTGAGGACCCCCTCGCCCCAGTCGGCCAGTGCGAACTCGGTGCCGGTCGCGTCGGCGGTCAGCGGGGGCAGGTCCGTGCGGCCCGCGAGCAGCGCCGGGTCCAGGGCGCCCGCCGCGCCGCGCGCCTCGTCGGCGGCCTCGGGGGCGGGCGGCACGTGCAGGAAGGAGCCGTCCGCGAGCCGCAGCCGGACCCGGTCCACCCCCTCCGTGAACTCCACGCGCTCCGCGCCGAACCGCTCGTACAGGCCCTCCAGGGGAGTGGAGCGGTGGATCAACGTGCCGCTGTACCAGTCGAGTTTGCACTCGTCGGCGAGCAGACCGACCACGGCGATCCGGGTGTCGGACGCGAGCGGCAGCAGGTCGCCGTCGTTCTTGAGGAGCACGACCGCCTGCTCGGCCGCCTCCTGGGCGAGGGCGCGGTGGGCCGGGGTGTCGAACTCGGCGCACCCGGCGGTCCCGCCGAACTCGGCGGCGGGCAGGTGCGGGTCGTGTGCCGGGTCGAACTCGCCGAGGCGGAAGCGGACCGAGAGCTGGCGGCGGACCGCCGTGTCGATGTCCTTCTCCGTCAGCAGCCCCTGGGTCAGCGCTCCGTGGACCCGGGCGACGATCCGCGTGCTGTCCGTGCCGTGGTCGGTGAAGCTGTCGACGCCGGCCAGCAGGGCCGCCGCCGTCGCCTCCTCGTGCGTGGCGAAGTAGTGCTCGTGGTCGACCAGGTTGCTGGGCGCGCCGGCGTCCGAGCAGACCAGCAGCTCCTCGTCCGTCCAGGTCCGCAACTCCTCGCCCAGGTACGGGGAGACGTGGTTGGGGCGGCCGTTGACCAGGTTGTACGCGGGCATCACCCCGGCCACCGCGCCCGCCTCCACGGTCTCCCTGAAGGCGCGCAGGTCGTACTCGTGCAGGACGCGCGGGCTTACCGAGGAGGAGGAAGTGGCCCGGTCCGTCTCGTTGTTGTGGGCCAGCCAGTGCTTCAGGACGGGGGCCGTACGCCAGTACACCGGGTGGTCGCCGCGCAGGCCCCGGGTGTACGCGGTGGCGATGGCCGAGGTGAGCTTCGGGTCCTCGGAGTAGCCCTCCTCGTTGCGGCCCCACAGCGGGTGGCGCAGCAGGTTCACCGTCGGCGCCCAGACGTTGAGGCCGACGCGGTCGTCGCGGGCGCGCATCGCCCGGACCTCCTTGGACACCGCCTCGCCGACCCGGCGCACGAGGCCGGTGTTCCAGGTCGCGCCCAGGCCCACGGCCTGCGGGAACACCGTCGCCGGGCCCATCCAGGCCACGCCGTGCAGAGCCTCCTGCCCGGTGCGGAACGCGGCGATGCCCAGCCGCTCGACGGCGGGTGCGAACTGGTGGAGGAAGGAGACCTTCTCGTCCAGGGTGAGCCGGGCCAGCAGATCGTCGATGCGCTTCGCGAACGGCAGGCGAGGATCGCGGAAAGGCGGCCTAGGCGGCGTTTGAGCGGTCACGTGCGGTTCCCCTTGCGATGGAGCGACGAGGAGCTTTCGAAGCGCTTCGATGCTCATTCGACACAGGGGTGGGTGTCAAGGGATGCACACCGTTATTTCAAGCGCCGCATACCCAGAGGTCACCCCCGGTGCCTCGGAGGAATCTTGGAAGCGACCCTTGTGCACCCCCGGGTGTTCACTTAACCTCGCAGCAACATCGAAGCGCTTCGACTACCCGATCCCCTCCGCACAGGACACACCACGGGGACGCACCACGGGGACCCGCGACATGGGTCGAAGGGCCGCTTCCGCTCAGCCAGTTCCACTCGAGACACCGCAGCCGACGGCCACCGCCGGGTGTCCTGGTGCGCCACGAAGGGTTGACGCAATGACGCCGAACGCCGCTTCCGCCCCCTCCGGGCCGAGCCGGAGAAGTTTCCTCGCCTCCACGGCAGTCGCCACCGCAGCGGTGGCCGGCGGGATGCCGCTGCTCGCCGCCTGCGGGGCGTCGGACAGCGGGTCGGGAGGGGGCTCCTCCTCGGGCAAGGACGCGAAGAAGCTGCTGCCGGCGTACGTCGCCAACAACGTGGTGACCCCGGACATCCCGTCGAAGTACGGCTCCTCGATCGGCTTCACCGGCAAGCTCGACCTGGCGACCCTGAAGACCTCGGTCCCGAAGAAGCTCGGCAAGGGCGGCAAGGTCACCGTCATGTCGCCGTTCTGGGGCTCCCCGCCCAAGCAGGACAACCCGTACTACAACGCGATGAACGACATGATCGGCGTCGACGTTCAGTGGCAGAACCAGGACGGCAACACCTACGACCAGAAACTGGGCGCGGTCCTCGCCTCCAGCGACGTGCCGGACGTCGTCGTCATCCCGAACTGGAACATGGGCGGCAAGATACCCACCGCCATCATCAGCAAGTTCGCCGACCTGGGCCCGTACCTCTCCGGCGACAAGGTGAAGGACTACCCGAACCTCGCCGCCATCCCCACCGACGCCTGGCGGCGCTGCATCTTCGGCGGCAAGCTGCGCGGGCTGCCGATGCCGGCCTCGTACGTCACCAACATCGTGCCCTTCTACCGCAAGGACATCTTCGACAAGGAGGGCTACGACGTCCCGCGCTCGGCGGACGAGTTCCTGTCCCTCGCCAAGGAGATCACCAACGCCAAGGCCAAGCGCTGGGCCTGCATGGACATGAAGTGGACCGCCTGGCAGATGTTCAGCGTGCTGTCCGGCAGCGAGAAGCCGCTCGGCTGGAACCTCGTCGACGGCAAGCTGATCAACCGCATCGAGACCGACGAGTACCTCGAAGCGCTGGAGTGGACCCGCAAGCTCTTCGCCGCCGGCGTCGTGCACCCCGACGCCATGCTCGGCAAGAACGCCCCGGACGCGGGCCCCAAGTTCGCGGCCGGCGAGTTCCTGATCTACCCCAACGACATCAGCCAGTGGTGGAGCCGCACCGCCGAACAGGCCACCCAGAACCCGGACTACAGGATCTGGGGCATGGACGTCTATGCCCACGACGGCGGAAACCCGCAGGTCTGGGCCGAACAGCCCGCCGGCATCTTCGCCTTCGTCAACAAGAAGGCCTCCGAGTCCGTCGTCCACGACGTGCTGGCCGTCGCCAACACCACCGCCGCGCCGTACGGCACCAAGGAGTACATGGCCACCAACTACGGCGTCGAGGGCACCCACTACACCGTCAAGAACGGCGTGCCCACCAAGACCACCCGGGGCAACAACGAGGTCCTCAACGCCTACGTCATGATCGCGAGCCCCGCCGCCACCATCGCCCACCCCGACTTCCCCGACGTCGCCAAGGCGCAGGTCGAGTGGCAGCAGCGGATGGGCTCCTTCACCAGGAAGTCCAGTTTCTTCGGCCAGATGATCACCGAGCCGTCCCGCTACACCAACCTCATGGACGACTTCGAGACGCTGGAGGACGACATCACCCGCGGTCGCAAGAAGATCAGCGACATGCAGCAGGCCGTCGCCGAATGGAAGAGCAAGGGCGGCGACAAGCTGCGCGACTGGTACCAGAAGCTGCTCGACGACAACGGATCGTCCGCGAGCTGACCCGGCACCGAGGCAAGGAGAACAGCCGTGTCCCACAGCACGGTGCCTCGCAGCAGGGCCGAGGCAGACGACGACGGTACGAGGAGGACCCCGGTGCCACCCGGCGGCGCCACCGGAACCGGGAAGAACGGGAGGGGGGCGGACACCGGGAAGCTCGGCCTGCGCCTCAGATTCAGACGCGACCGCGCCCTGATCCTGATGACCCTGCCCGCGGTCCTGCTGCTCCTGGTCTTCAACTACCTGCCGATCCTCGGCAACATCGTCGCCTTCCAGGACTACGACCCGTACATCAGCGACAACGGCGTCGTCTCCATGCTGCACAGCGCATGGGTGGGCCTGGAGAACTTCCAGCAGATCTTCGCCGACTCCGCCTTCTGGAACGCGGTGAAGAACACCCTGGTGCTGTTCTTCCTGCAACTCGCGCTGTTCTTCCCGATCCCGATCGCCCTCGCGCTGCTCATCAACAGCGTGGTCCGGCCCCGGGTACGGGCGATGGCCCAGGCGGTGCTGTACCTCCCGCACTTCTTCTCCTGGGTGCTGGTCATCTCCGTCTTCCAGCAGATCTTCGGCGGCGCGGGCGTGCTCTCGCAGCTGCTGCGGCAGCACGGCTACGACGGCCTCGACATCATGACCGACCCGTCCACCTTCAAGTTCCTCGTCACCGCCGAGGGCATCTGGAAGGACGCGGGCTGGGGGATCATCGTCTTCCTGGCGGCGCTGGCGTCCGTGAGCCCGGACCTCTACGAGGCCGCCGCGATGGACGGCGCGGGCCGCTGGCGCCGTATCTGGCACGTCACGCTGCCCGCCCTGCGCCCGGTCATCGCCCTGTTGCTGGTCCTGCGGGTCGGCGACGCGCTCACCGTCGGCTTCGAACAGATCCTGCTCCAGCGCGACGCCGTCGGACCGGGAGCCTCCGAGGTCCTCGACACCTTCGTCTGGTGGAACGGCGTCCGCAACCAGGACTTCGGCTACGCGGCTGCCGCGGGGCTCATCAAGGGCGTGGTCAGCCTCGGTCTGGTCCTCGCCGCCAACAAGGTGGCCCATCTCATGGGCGAGCAGGGGGTGTACAAGAAATGACCGCCGTCATCGAGGAACCGCCCACGCGTGAACGGCCGCCGTCGCGGTGGGCCGCACCGCCCCGCCCGGTCTGGGAGGAGGAACCGGGCAGGGCCGGCGTCGCCGGCAAGGGCCTGGTCCTGACCCTGGCCTGCCTCGGCGTCCTCTTCCCGCTCTGGATCGTGGTCGTCACCAGCCTGTCCTCCCGGAAGACCATCGACGAGGCGGGCGGCCTCGTGATGATCCCCAAGGGCATCACCTTCGTCGCCTACCGGGAGCTGCTGAGCGGCGGCCAGGTCACCCGGGCCACGGTCATCTCCGTCCTGATCACCGTCGTCGGCACGCTGTTCTCGATGACCGTGTCGGTTCTGTGCGCCTACGGCCTCTCGCGCATCGGCTCGCTCGGCCACCGCTGGTTCCTGATGCTGCTGATGGCGACGATGTTCTTCAGCGCCGGCCTGATCCCCACCTACCTGCTGGTCCAGTCCCTGGGCCTCACCGACAGCTATCTCGCGCTGATCCTTCCGAGCGCGGTGAGCGTCTTCAACATCCTCGTCCTGCGCGGGTTCTTCATGGGCATCTCGCAGGAACTGACCGACAGCGCGCGCATCGACGGCGCCGGCGACTTCCGGATCCTGTGGCAGATCGTCATGCCGCTGTCCCGGGCGGTGCTGGCCGTGATCACCCTGTTCTACGCGGTCGGCTACTGGAGTGCCTGGTTCAACGCGTCGCTGTACCTCAACGACCAGGACAAGATGCCGCTGCAGAACGTCATGATCCAACTGGTGCAGAAGCAGCAGGCCCCGGTGGGACTGGGGCAGGCGATCAAGACGGGTGAGCTGTCCTACCTCTCCGTGCAGATGGCGGTGATGGTGATGGCCCTGCTGCCGGTGGCGGTCCTCTCGCCCTTCGTCCAGAAGCACTTCAAGAAGGGGATGCTGACGGGGGCGGTGAAGGGGTGACCGTCGCTCTCTGAAGCGGGGGCGGTCCGGTCGGCGGTCGGCCGCGGGCCGGTGGGGGCCGATCGCGCAGTTCCCCGCGCCCCTTACGGGGCCCTCCTTGGCTGCGGGCAGTCGTGCCGCTGGGGCGGCACGGGTGGGCGCAGCGGCACCCGGCCAGCGCCGGTGAGCGTCCCCACCCCCCGCCTCGCCGCCACCCCGGCCCACACACCAAACCCACCGAAGGTTCCCCATGCCCACCCTGCGCCGCAGAACCGTCCTCGCCGGCACCGCAGCAACCGCCGCCCTCACCGCCCTCCCGACCGCCACCGCCACCTCCCCCGCCCACGCGGCCGAGCCCCAGCCGCAGGCGTACCGCTGGCGCAACGCGGTGATCGGCGGCACCGGCTTCGTCACCGGCGTCCTGTTCCACCCCACCACCCCCGGTCTCGCCTACGCCCGCACGGACATCGGCGGCGCCTACCGCTGGGACGCCCGCACCGCCCGCTGGACCCCCCTCACCGACCACCTCGGCTGGGACGACTGGAACCTCCTCGGGGTGGAGGCGATGGCCGTCGACCCGGCCCACCCCGACCGGCTCTACCTCGCCCTCGGCACCTACGCCCAGTCCTGGGCCGGCAACGGCGCGGTCCTGCGCTCGGACGACCGCGGCACCACCTGGACCCGCACCGACCTCACCGTGAAACTCGGCGCCAACGAGGACGGCCGGGGCATGGGCGAACGCCTCCTCGTCGACCCGCGGGACAGCGACACCCTGTGGCTGGGGACGCGACACGACGGACTGCTCAAGTCGACCGACCGGGGCGCCACCTGGGCCGCGGCCCCCGGCTTCCCGCCCGCCCCGTCCGCCTCCGGCCAGGGCGTCAGCCTCCTCGTCGCCGTGGGCCGTGCCGTCTGTGCCGGCTGGGCGGACGGTGACGGGAGCGCGACCGCCGTCGGTCTGTACCGCACCACCGACGGGACCACGTGGGAGGCCGTCCCCGGGCAGCCCACCGGCACCGCCGCCAGGATCCCGGTCCGCGCCGCCTACGACCGCCACGCCCGCGAGCTGTACGTGACGTACGCCGACGCCCCCGGCCCCAACGGCCAGGCGAACGGCAGCGTGCACAAGCTCGCCACCGACAGCGGCACCGACAGGTGGACGGAGGTCACGCCCGTCCCGCCCGCCGGCAGCGACACCTTCGGCTACGGCGGGGTCGCCGTCGACGCCCGCCGCCCCGGCACCGTCGTCGTCTCGACGAACAACCGGTGGGCGGCCGTGGACACCCTCTACCGGACCACCGACGGCGGCCGTACCTGGACGTCCCTCAAGGACTCCGCTGTCTTCGACGTGTCCGAGACTCCCTTCCTGAAGTGGGGTGGCGATCAGCCCAAGTTCGGGTGGTGGATCCAGGCCGTCGCCGTCGACCCGTACGACTCGAAGCACATCGTCTACGGCACCGGCGCCACCCTCTACGGCACCCGCGACCTCGTCCACTGGGCCCCGCGGATCCGCGGCCTGGAGGAGACGTCGGTGCTTCAGCTGGTGTCGCCCCCGGTCGGGGAGGCACACCTGCTGAGCGGCTCGGGGGACATCGGCGTCCTGTACCACGAGCGGCTCACCGCGTCTCCGTCCCGCGGTATGGCCACGAACCCCGTGTTCGGGTCGGCGACGGGGCTCGCGCAGGCCGCGGGCCGGCCGGCGTACGTGGTCCGCACCGGCTGGGGCGACCACGGCAACGGCGCCTTCTCGGACGACGGGGGCCGGACCTGGGCGCCCTTCGCCGCCCAGCCCTCCCTCGCCCACGACGCACCGGGGCCGATCGCCGCCAACGCCGACGGCAGCGTGCTGCTGTGGTCCTTCGTGCACTGGGACGGGACCAAGTACCCCGCCCACCGGTCGGACGACAACGGCGCCACCTGGACCGAGATCTCCTCCTTCCCGAAGGGCGCCACGCCGGTCGCCGACCCGGCCGACCCGACGCTCTTCTACGCGTACGACACCGACACAGGAACGCTACAAGCCAGCACTGACAGTGGCCGTTCGTTCACGGCGCGTGCGAGCGGGCTGCCCGCGGGCGACAGTCAGTTCCAGCTGGTCGCGGCCCCGGGCAGGTCAGGTGACCTGTGGCTGAGCGTGAAGTGGAACGGGCTGTACCGGTCGACCGACGGCGGGACCACCTTCGCCAGGGTCGCCGGCTGCCGGGCCGCCTACACCCTCGGCTTCGGCAAGGCGGCACCCGGCGCCGGCTACCCGGCGGTGTACCTGGTCGGCGCCACCGGATCGAGCACCGCCGTCCACCGCTCCGACGACGAGGCCGGCAGCTGGGTCCGCGTCAACGACGACCGGCACCAGTGGGGCTGGACCGGACAGGCCGTCACCGGCGACCCGCGCCTGTACGGCAGGGTCTACCTGGCCACCAACGGGCGCGGCATCCAGTACGGGGACCCCGTCCGATGACCGCCGGACGCAGGCCGCCGGGCCTCTCCGACGCCACCCGCGGGCGGATCCTCTTCGGCGGCGACTACAACCCCGAGCAGTGGCCCGAGGAGACCTGGCACGAGGACGTCCGGCTGATGACGGCCGCCGGCGTCAACTCCGTGACCATGGGCGTCTTCTCCTGGTCGCGGCTCGAACCGCAGCCCGGGGAGCGGGACTTCGGCTGGCTGGACCGGCTCATGGACCTGATGCACGGCCACGGCATCGGCGTCGTCCTCGCCACCCCCACCGCGTCACCCCCGCCGTGGCTGGGGCGGCTGCACCCGGAGACCCTGCCCCGGGACGCCGACGGCCGCACCGAGTGGTGGGGCGGCCGTCAGCACTTCGCGCACTCCAGCGCCGCCTACCGCCGGTACGCCGCCGCCATCACCGAGGACCTCGCCGCCCGCTACGCCGGCCACCCCGCCCTCACGATGTGGCACATCAACAACGAGTACTGCACCTTCGACCACGGCGAGGAGGCCGCCGCCGCCTTCCGCCGCTGGCTGCGCCAGCGCTACGGCACTCTCGACGCCCTCAACACCGCGTGGGGCACGGCCTTCTGGAGCCAGGGCTACGACACCTGGGACGGCATCCTGCCGCCACGCCATGCCCACTACCTGAAGAACCCCACCCAGGTGCTGGACTTCCGGCGCTTCACCTCCGACATGCTCCTGGAGTGCTTCCGGGCCGAACGCGACATCGTCGCCCGGCACACCCCGCACATCCCGGTGACCACGAACTTCATGCCGCTCTGGATCGGCCAGGACGCCTGGCGCTGGGCCGCCGAGGAGGACGTCGTCTCCGTCGACCTCTACCCCGACCCGCGGGACCCCCTGGGCGCACAGAACGGGGCGCTCGTCCACGACCTCACCCGCTCCCAGGCGCGCGGTCCCTGGATGCTCATGGAGCAGGCCGCCGGGCCGGTCAACTGGCGCGGGGTGAACCACCCCAAGCCCCGCGGCCTCAACCGCCAGTGGTCCCTCCAGGCGGTGGCCCGGGGAGCGGACGCCGTCTGCTACTTCCAGTGGCGGCAGTCGCGGCAGGGCGCGGAGAAGTTCCACTCCGGGATGGTCAGCCACGCGGGGGAGGAGGGCCGTACCTACCAGGAGGTCAAGCGGCTCGGCGCCGAACTGGCCGCGATCGCGTCCGAGGTGACCGACCGTCACATCAGCGCGGACGTCGCGGTCCTGCACGACTGGCACTCCTGGTGGGCCGGTGCCCACGAAGGCCGGCTCTCCACCGAGGTGGACCTCCCCGACGTCCTGCACGCCTGGCACCGGGCCCTGTGGGAGTCGAACCTGACCACCGACTTCGCCCATCCCGAACACGACCTGTCCGGCTACAAGCTGGTGGTCGTCCCGCAGCTCTACCTCCTCACCGACGCCGCGATCGGCAACCTCCTCGGCTACGTCCGCGGCGGCGGCACCCTGGTCAGCGGCTTCCTGACCGGCATCGCCGACGAGGACGACCGGATCCGCCCCGGCGGCATGGACGCACGGCTGCGCGAGCTCTTCGGCATCCGCACCCTGCACGAGTGGTGGCCGCTGGACGCCGGGGAGACCGTCGCGTGCGAGGGCTTCCGGGGAACCCTGTGGTCGGAGGAGATCGAGGCCGCGCCCGGGGTCTCCGCGACCGTGCCGTACCAGGGCGGTGAACTGGACGGAGGGCCGGCCGTACTGCGCAACGGGCGCGCCTGGTACGTCTCCACGCTCCCGGAGCCGGAGGCGCTGCGCGCGCTGGTCGGCAGGATCGCCGCCGGGGCGGGGGTCCGCCCGGTGCTGGACGGACTGCCGAAGGGCGTCGAGGCGGTCCGGCGGGGTGAGCTGTTGTTCCTGTTCAACCATGGTCGCGATGATGTGAAGATCGCTCTCATGGGAACACATCGAGACCTGCTGACCGGTGCGACCGTCACCGGCGAGACCGTCCTCGGCCGCTTCGGAGCGGCGGTGCTCAAGCCATGACCACCACCGGCACGAACGGCAGTGTCCACACCGCCACCGGCCCCGTCCACGGCACCTGGGAGCCGGCCCCCGCCGCCCGCTGGGAGGACGCCTTCCTGAGCGGCAACGGCCACCACGGCATCCTCGCGTTCGGCGATCCGAACGACGACCGTGTCATCGTCACCCAGCACACCCTCGTCCGCCCGAACGGCGGCGAACACGCCCGCCCGCCCCGCCTGGCGGCCGGACTCGCCGACGTGCAGGACAGGTTGCTCGCCGGGGAGTCGGCCGCCGCCGAGAGCTTCACCGACGGCCGTCCGCTCCAGTGGGTGCAGCCCTTCCACCCCGCCTTCCAGATCCGGCTGCGCAGGCCGCACGGCCGGACCGACGGCTACCGCCGCTCCGTCGACTTCACCACCGGCGAGGTCACCGCCACCGCCGCCGACTGGACCAGCCGGGTCTTCGTCTCCCGCGCGGACGACGTGGTCGTGCAGCAGGTCGTGGGTACCGCCGCCCTCGACATCGCCCTCGACCACCGGCTCCCCGGCGCCCCGCCCGGCCTGGGCGTCGGCCACGGCGCGCTGCGCACCCCCGAGGGCGCCCTGCTCAGCCTCCGCGCCCGCTACCCCGACAGCGACCGCGCCTACACCGGCGTCACCCTGGTCGCCGTCACCGGCGGCAGTACCGGGCTCGTCCCGCCGGGGGTCCGCGTCAGCGGCGCCGACTCCGTCCTCCTGCTCACCCGGGTCCGCCGCCACACCGGTGAACTCGACGTGACCGCCGAGGCGCGCGAACTGAGCGACCTGCTCGCCGACCAGGAGTCGTACGACGCGCTGCTCGCCCGCCACCTCGGCCCGCACCGCGGCGCCTACACCCGCGTCACCCTCGACCTGGGCGCCGACCCGGCCGAACGTGCGCTGCCGGGATCCGAGTTGCTCAAGCGGTCCGCCGAAGCGGCGCTCCTGGAACGGCTCTTCGCCGCCGGCCGCTACCACCTGCTCTCCGCCTCCGGACTCAACCCGCCCCGCCTGACCGGCCTGTGGACCGGCGACTGGGACACCGCCTGGTCGGGGGCGTTCACCAACGACGCCAACGTCAACCTCCAGACCGCCTCCGCCGCGACCGCCGCGCTGCCCGAAGTCACCGAGGCGTGCGCCGCACTGGTCCGGCGTCAGCTCGGCGACTGGCGGGAGAACGCCCGCGCGGTGTTCGGCGCCCGGGGCGCGGTCGCGCCCGCGCACAGCGACGGCGAGTCCGGACTGGCCTACCACTTCAGCCGCGAGTACCCCCTGCACCTGTGGACGGCCGGCGCCGACTGGCTGCTCAAGCCGCTGGTCGACCACGACGAGATCCGCGGCGAGCACGACCCCCGCACGGCGGCGGCACTGGCCGAAGTCGCCCGGTTCTACGAGGACTTCCTCACCCGGACCGACGCCGAGGGCCACCTCGTGATCGTCCCCTCCTACTCGCCCGAGAATCGGCCCGCGAACGCGAGCTGGGGCACGGTCAACGCGGCGATGGACCTCTCCGCCGCCCGGCACGCCCTGCGCACCGCGGCCGACTACCACCCCGGCCCGGACGCCGACCGCTGGCGCGCCCTCGCCGACCGGCTGCCCCCGCACCGGACCAACGCCGACGGCGCACTCGCCGAATGGGCCTGGCCCGGCCTCGACGACACCTACGACCACCGCCACCTCAGCCACCTGTACGGCGTCTGGCCGCTCGACGAGATCACCCCGTACGACACCCCGGAGCTCGCGACCGCCGCCCACCGCGCCCTCGAACTGCGCGGCGCCGAGAACGACTCGGCCCACGGCCACCTCCACCACGCGCTCGTCGCGGCCCGCCTGCGCGACGGCGCACGGGTCGGCGCCGCCCTCGACCGGGTCCTGGCCGGCGACTTCTTCCACGCCTCCCTGATGAGCGCCCACTACCCGCACCGCGACGTCTACAACGCCGACGCCGCACACACCCTGCCCGCCGTGCTCGTCGAAGCCCTCGTCCAGTCGACGCCGGACCGCCTGGTCCTGCTCCCGGCCGCCCCGGCCGACCTGGGCACGGGCCGGCTGCACGGCATCCGCACCCGGTTCGGAGCCGACCTCGACCTCGACTGGACCCCCGACGGCGCGCGGGCAGTCCTCAAGCCGCGGCGGACGCTCCGCGTCGACCTGTGGACTTCCTCCGGCCGTCGGCCGCTCGACCTCGTCGCCGGAGAAGACCACGTCCTCACCCTGGGGACGTGGTAGCCACCGCACCTCCCCCCACCCATGGAAGGGACACCATGGCAACACGTACGCTCGGCAGGCTCGCCACGGCCCTGCTCGCCCCCGCGCTCGCCCTCGGCGCCACCGTCGGCCTCGCCGCGGCCCCCGCCTCGGCCGCCGTCTGGAGCTCCTGCGACCAGTGGGGCAACACGACGCTGAACGGCTACACCCTCTACAACAACATCTGGGGCTCCGGCGCCGGCACCCAGTGCATCTGGGCCAACTCCGGCACCAACTGGGGCGTCAACGCCAACCACCCCAACACCGGCGGCATCAAGTCCTACCCCAACGCCAAGAAGGTCATCAACAAGACGATCACCTCTCTCGGATCGCTCACCAGCAGCTACAACGTGACCGTCCCGTCGTCCGGCGCGTACAACACGTCGTACGACATCTGGGACACCGGCTACGCCAACGAGATCATGCTCTGGGTCAACAAGACCGGCGCCGTCGGCCCGCTCGGCACCTCGCAGGGCACCCTCACGCTGGGCAGCAACACCTGGACCGTCTACAAGGGCAACAACGGCTCGAACAACGTGTACTCGTTCATCCGCAGCTCCAACTCCACCTCCGGCACGATCGACATCCTGCCGATCCTGAAGTGGATCAAGGACACCAAGGGCTGGTTCGGCAATGTCACCATCGGTGACCTGCAGTTCGGCTTCGAGATCACGTCCTCGTCCGGCGGGCTGGACTTCACCGTCAACAGCGAGAGCGTCAGCAGCAGCTGAGCCCTCGGGCCGGTCCCGCCGCGAGCGGGGCCGGCCCTCGCCGGGTCACGCCCGGTCGACCTCGGCGCGCAGCGCGTTGTAGTCCGCGAAGGCCGTGTCGACGTCCGCGCGGGTCAGGCCGTAGCGGGCCAGGTCGTAGCTGTGCACGCGGGTCCCCCCGGGGCGGGCGGCGACGGCCGGGAGGCGGGCCGCGTCGGCCTCGGTCCAGCGGGCACCGACGGCCGCGTAGAGCTTCGGGGCGCCCGCGGCCGGGTCGGCGCCCAGCCAGGAGTACGGCACGTCGACGAGGGACTCGCGGGGGATGCCGGCGCGGGCCGCGAGACCGCGGGCGGCCGAGCGGGCCAGCAGCTCCAGCCAGGTGGCGCCGATCCCGTGCAGGTCCAGGGGGCGGGTGTTCACCGCCATGCCGTGCTCGACCAGGCTGCAGAACGAGGCCACGGCGGTGGCCGGATCGCGGTGCGTCCACACGATCGTGGCGTCCGGGAAGACCGCGCGCAGCGCGTCCAGGTTCTCCAGGTGCAGCGGCGACTTCAGCACCCAGCGGCGGCGCGGGCGGCCGTACTGGAGCACCTGGTAGATCTGCTTGAGGTAGCGGTAGTCGGCCTCGAAGTCACGGTTCTCGTGCCAGGGCAAGTACTCCGGGATCACCGCCTGGGAGAGCGGCATCACCGTGTGCGGCAGCGCGAAGGTGCACTCCTCGGGGCCCTCCGGGCGCAGGTTGTGGATGTGGCGGAAGCGCGGGGAGAAGAGGTTGATGCCGCCGACCAGGCGTCGGGCGGTCGTGATCGCCTTCTCGCGTTCCTCCGGCGGGAGTTCGAGGTCGGGGGTGAGCAACTCCCAGAGCAGCGGGCAGCGGTGGTCCGCGGAGAGCGAGAGGATGCCGTGGGTGAGCGTGGTGGCGGTGCGCGGCAGGCCCACCACGAACACCGGCCGCTCGACGGGTTCCTGCTCGATCTCGGGGTGCGCGGCGAGCAGCCGCCGGATCCGGGCCCGGTTGGCGAGGTGCCGGCCGACGTGTCCGCGTGCGGACAGCCAGCCGACCGGGGTGAGACGTTCGGCTCCCGCCCAACATCGCAGCAGGTGCCGGAGATCGTCGGCGAACCGCTCGTCGTCCTGGGCGGGACCGGCCGCGGCGAGCAGCCGGTCGAAGGCCCGGTCCGGCGTCCGGCGGGTGCGGGAACCGGGTCCGAGAAGCAGGTTGGCGAGCGTGAGGGGGAGCGGACCTGAGGGCACGGCAGCGGGACCCTTCGTGGGGGGACAGGGGAGGGGATACTGACTACCCCCTCCAACTGCCCGACCACACCGCCGAGTTGAGACATTTACCGGCCGGTAACGGGAGGCGTCGCAATCCGGCCGGGCTACTCCGGCTCCGTGACCGGCAGCTCCGCCCCGTCGCGCAGGAACAGCGGGATCCGGTCCAGCGGCGCGTCCACGGTCACCGCCGCACCGCCCTCGTACGACTCACCCGTCCACGCGTCCGTCCACCGGGCGCCCGCCGGCAGATACGCCGTCCGGGCCGTCGCACCCGCCGTCAGCACCGGAGCCACCAGCAGGTCGCGGCCGAAGAGGTACGCGTCGTCGACCGCCCAGGCCGCCGGGTCCCCGGGGAACTCCAGAAACAGCGGTCGCAGCACCGGCAGGCCCTCCTCGTGGGCCTCCCGCATGACGTCGAGGACGTACGGCCGCAGGCGCTCGCGCAGCCGCAGGTACTTCTCCAGGATCGCGCCGGCCTCCGTGCCGTACGACCACACCTCGTTCGGGCCGCCGGTCATGTCGGGGCCCAGCGGCATGCCCGGGTCGCGGAAGCCGTGCAGGCGCATCAGCGGGGAGAGCGCGCCGAACTGGAACCAGCGGACCATCACCTCACGGTAGGCCGGATCGTCCGGGTCGCCGCCGTGGAAGCCGCCGATGTCCGTGTTCCACCAGGGGATGCCGGACAGGGCCGTGTTCAGGCCGGCCGCGATCTGGTGGCGCAGGGTCGTGAAGTCGGTGCCGATGTCGCCGGACCACAGCGCGGCCCCGTACCGCTGACTGCCCGCCCACGCCGAACGGTTGAGGGTGACGACCTCCTCGCCCGCGGCCCGCAGTCCCTCGTGGAAGGTCCGGGAGTTCTCGGCGGGGTAGCTGTTGCCGACCTCCAGGCCGGGGCCCGTCCAGTAGCGCAGGTTCTCCTGGAAACCCGGCTTCAGCTCGGGCTCGCAGGCGTCCAGCCAGAACGCCGTGATGCCGTACGGGTCCAGGTAGTTCTCCTTGACCTTGGACCACACGAACCCACGGGCGTCCGGGTTGGTGGCGTCGTAGAAGGCGACCTGGACGGTCGACGCGACCCCCTTGTCCGGCCAGTCGGCGTGCGCCGTCGGGCCGTACTGGGTGCCGATGAAGTAGCCGCGCTGCTCCATCACCGGGTGGTTCTCCGACAGCGGGGACACCGACGGCCAGACGCTCACCACCAACTTGACGCCGAGTTCGTCGAGTTCGCGGACCATCGCGGCCGGGTCCGGCCACTCGTCGAGGTCGAACTTCCACTCGCCCAGGTGGGTCCAGTGGAAGAAGTCGCAGACGATCGCCGAGAGGGGCAGGCCCCGGCGCTTGTACTCCCGGGCCACGGCGAGGAGTTCGTCCTGGGTGCGGTAGCGCAGCTTGCACTGCCAGAAGCCGGCCGCCCACTCCGGCAGCATCGGCGAACGGCCGGTCACCGCGCTGTAGTTGCGCTGTCCGTCCGCCGGATCGCCGACCGTGACCCAGTAGTCGAGCTGGCGGGCCGAGTCGGCCACCCAGCGGGTGCCGTTGCCGGCCAGTTCGACGCGGCCGATCGCCGGGTTGTTCCAGAGCAGGGTGTAGCCGCGGCTGGAGACCAGGACCGGGATGGAGACCTCGGCGTTGCGCTGGACCAGGTCCAGGACCAGGCCCTTCTGGTCCAGGCGCCCGTGCTGGTGCTGGCCCAGGCCGAACAGCCTCTCGCCCTCGTAGGCGGCGAACCGCTGCTCCAGGCGGTGGTGGCCGTTGCCGACCGCGGTGTACAGGCGCGAGCCGGGCCACCAGAAATGGGCGCGCTCCTCGGCCAGCACCTCCGAGCGGTCGTCGGTGCGCAGGAAGCGGACCAGGCCCTCGGCGGACACCTCGACGGTCAGCCCGCCGACCGTCAACTGCCCTTCTCCGTCACCGATCTTTACGGTCGACGCGGTGGCGGGCGGCGTGTCGAGCAGGGCGCCCGGCAGCCCTTCGAGGATCGGCCCGCCGAGCCGGGCCCGCACCCGGACCGCGTCCGGACCCCACGGCTCGATCCGTAGCGTCTCCTGACGGCCGCTCCACTCCAGGGCCCCGTCCCGCTCCCGGAACGTGCCGACGGTGGGGGAGGACTGCGCGAGGCTGACCTTCGCCTGCGGCGCGGCAGACGGGTTTTCGGCAGGCTGGTTCACGTGCGCGCTCCTGTATGAGTGCAGACATGGGGGTGCCCCGGCTCGGCAGGACAGGGTCGGAGGGGAGAGGGGTTCAGGACCCGGCCGGGGCCGGTCCCGTGCTCGCCCGTACCGTCAACTCGGGTGCGATCAGCACGACTTCGTCACTGCCCCGGCCGTCCAGCTTGGCGACCAGGTGCTCCACGGCGTACCGGCCCATCTCCTGCGCGGGGATGGCGACCGAGGTCAGCCGCACCGAGGCCTGCACGGCGACCTGGTCCGGGCAGATCGCGACCACGGACACGTCCTCCGGCACCGCCCGGCCCTGCTGGCGCAGCAGCGCGAGCAGCGGCTCCACCGCGGACTCGTTCTGGACGACGAAGCCCGTGGTGCCCGGGCGCTCGTCGAAGATCCTGGCCAGCGTGGCGGCCATCGCGTCGTACCCGCCCTCGCACGGCCGGTGCAGCACCCGCAGGCCCAGCTCCCGGGCCCGGGAACGCAGTCCGTCCAGGGTGCGCTCGGCGAAGCCGGTGTGCCGCTCGTAGACGGCCGGGGCCTCGCCGATGACAGCGATGTCACGGTGACCGAGCTTCGCGAGGTGCTCCACGCAGAGCGCGCCGGTCGCCCCGAAGTCGAGATCGACGCAGGTCAGCCCGGAGGTGGAGGCAGGCAGTCCGATGAGCACGGACGGCTGGTCGGTCTGCCGCAGCAGCGGCAGCCGCTCGTCCTCCAGCTCCACGTCCATCAGGATCATGGCGTCGGCGAGCCCGCTGCCGGTGACCCGGCGCACCGCGTCCGGACCCTCCTCGCCGGTGAGCAGCAGGACGTCGTAGCCGTGCCCGCGGGCCGTGGTGGCCACCGCGATCGCGATCTCCATCATCACCGGCACGTACATGTCCGTACGCAGCGGGATCATCAGCGCGATGATGTTCGACCGGCTGCTGGCCAGGGCGCGGGCGCCCGCGTTCGGGTGGTAGCCCAGCTCCCGGATGCTCTGCTCGACCCGCTGCCGGGTGACGGCGGAGATGGACCGCTTGCCGCTGAGGACATAGCTCACCGTGCTCGCAGAGACTCCGGCGTGCTGGGCGACCTCGGCGAGGGTGACCATCCAGCTCTCCAAGCTTTGTGAAGCGCTTCGACAGTGCGCATTGCTGACAGGTGGCGAGTGAGGGTGGTTCGACAGTAGCCTCAGTGCGGGTGGGTGTCCATAGGTTGTCGAAGCGCTTCGACAGCGAATTGCCGGGACGGCATCGGCAGCCTTTCCAGGGGGCGGCGGCCACAGAGAGGTCGTACGGCCGTCCGACGGGTCGTACCCGAACCGTCCCCCGGAAGGCCCCCTCGACGCAACACCGCGGACGGCGCCGGCCCGCGTCGCGTCGCAGTCCGTCGAGCGCCGCCGAGAGACGCATCGGCCGGGACGTATCGGCCGAGAGGTCCCGGCCGGGACGCATCGGCCGGGAAACGCGTCGAAGAGGTCGGTTCGTCAGCCGATCGGACCGCGGGGACTGGTGGGTACGGCCCGTTTCAGGTACCAACGATCCAGTAGCACTGGTCGGTAACGAACGGTCCTCAACAACCCCTTTCGTGGCGAGGTGAGCCTCAATGTCCGCCCCCACCACCAAGAAACCCACCGTCACCGAGCGGGAGGCCCGCCAGGTGGCGGAGGCCGCCCGGGAACAGGACTGGCGCAAACCCAGTTTCGCCAAGGAACTGTTCCTCGGGCGCTTCCGGCTCGACCTCATCCACCCCCATCCGCTCCCCGCGGACGAGGACGTGCAGCGCGGCGAGGAGTTCCTGGCGCGGCTGCACGAGTTCTGCGAGACGAAGATCGACTCGGCGCTCATCGAGCGCGAGGCACGCATCCCCGACGAGGTGATCGCCGGCCTCAAGGAGATCGGCGCCCTCGGCATGAAGATCGACACCAAGTACGGCGGCCTCGGCCTCACCCAGGTGTACTACAACCGGGCCCTGTCCCTGGTCGGCTCCGCCAACCCGGCGGTCGGCGCGCTGCTCTCCGCCCACCAGTCGATCGGCGTCCCGCAGCCGCTGAAGATCTTCGGCACCCAGGAGCAGAAGGACGCCTTCCTGCCGCGCTGCGCCCGCACCGACATCTCCGCGTTCCTGCTCACCGAGCCCGACGTCGGCTCGGACCCGGCCCGCCTGGCCACCACGGCCGTACGGGACGGCGACGACTACGTCCTCGACGGCGTGAAGCTCTGGACCACCAACGGTGTGGTCGCCGACCTGCTCGTGGTGATGGCCCGGGTCCCCAAGCCCGAGGACGGCAAGGACGGCAAGGACGGCAACGGAGGCAAGGGAGGCATCACCGCCTTCGTCGTCGAGGCCGACGCGCCGGGCGTCACCGTGGAGAACCGCAACGCCTTCATGGGCCTGCGCGGCATCGAGAACGGCGTCACCCGCTTCCACCAGGTCCGGGTCCCCGCCGCCAACCGCATCGGCGCCGAGGGCGCGGGCCTCAAGATCGCCCTCACCACCCTCAACACCGGGCGGCTCTCGCTCCCCGCGATGTGCGTGGGTGCCGGCAAGTGGTGCCTGAAGATCGCCCGCGAGTGGTCGGCGGTCCGCGAGCAGTGGGGCAAGCCGGTCGCCCTGCACGAGGCCGTCGGCTCCAAGATCAGCTTCATCGCGGCGACCACCTTCGCCCTGGAGGCGGTCGTGGACCTGTCCTCCCAGATGGCCGACGAGAACCGCAACGACATCCGCATCGAGGCCGCCCTCGCCAAGCTCTACGGCTCCGAGATGGCCTGCCTGATGGCCGACGAGCTGGTCCAGATCCGCGGCGGTCGCGGCTTCGAGACGGCGGAGTCGCTGGCGGCCCGCGGCGAACGCGCGGTCCCCGCCGAGCAGCTCCTGCGCGACCTGCGCATCAACCGCATCTTCGAGGGCTCCACGGAGATCATGCATCTGCTGATCGCGCGCGAGGCCGTCGACGCCCACCTCTCGGTCGCCGGCGACCTCATCGACCCCGACAAGTCCCTCCAGGACAAGGCGAGGGCGGGCGCGAACGCGGGCGTCTTCTACGCCAAGTGGCTGCCGAAGCTGGTCGCCGGACCGGGCCAGCTCCCCACGTCGTACGGCGACTTCAAGCACGGCGTGGACCTCGCCCCGCACCTGCGCTACGTGGAGCGGCACGCCCGCAAGCTGGCCCGCTCCACCTTCTACGCCATGTCCCGCTGGCAGGGCCGGATGGAGACCAAGCAGGGCTTCCTGGGCCGGGTCGTGGACATCGGTGCCGAGCTGTTCGCGATGAGCGCGGCCTGCGTCCGTGCCGAGCTGCTGCGCCGCCAGGGCGACCACGGCCGCGAGGCCTACCTGCTCGCCGACGCGTTCTGCCGGCAGGCCCGCATCCGCGTCGACGAGCTGTTCAACCGCCTCTGGTCGAACACCGACGACCTCGACCGCAAGGTCGTCAAGGCCGTGCTCGGCGGCTCCTTCGCATGGCTGGAGCAGGGGATCGTCGACCCGTCGGGCGAGGGCCCGTGGATCGCGGACGCGACCCCCGGACCGTCCCGGCGGGACAACGTCCGCCGCCCCTTCAAGTGATTCAGCAGTACTTGTCGCTCGGATCCCGCGTCGTCCAGGAGCAGGAGTCGACCTTGGCGCCGTTCGCCTTGGTCAGCGTCGCCGTGTCGCTGGTGTTGTTCCACACGTAGGCGCGGCGGTTCTGGTACTTGTCCGACGCGGTGTCCGTGCCCCGGCCGGTGTGCACCTTCATCGTCTTGTGGGCGCCGATCTTGACGCTCTTGAAGGTGTACCGGTGGTTGGAGGCGTCCTTCAGGACCCAGCCCCCCAGCGAGACCGCCGAGCCGCCGGTGTTCTTGATCTGCACCCACTCGGCGTTGAGGCTGGCGTTGGAGCGGTTGTCGGTGCCCGGGCTGTCGAACCAGACGTGGTAGACGGTCACGCCCCCGGCCGCCTGGGCCGGGGTGCTGAACACGGTGCCGGCGAGCAGCGCGGCGCCCGCGAGCGCGGGCAGGGCGGTGCGTATGCGTACAGAACGCATGGAGAGATCCCCCCAGGATTCTTCCGGTCGGACCGGTCATCCCCGCCGGTCCGACAGAAGTGTTATCACACGATCTTCACGTGAACCTCACAAAGGGAATTACATGCCATAGGGCGCCAAGAACTGATAAGGCACCCGGGTGTGGGACGCGCTGTCCTCCCGCCCGCCGGTTGCGGCCACAATGGGGTGCATGACCGACAGTCCCGCCAGTCCGGCGGCCCTCGCCGACCCGCACCTCGTGTACGACCCGCTCGTCGGTGACGGCCCGAAGGACGTGGTGATCCTCGGCTCCACCGGATCCATCGGCACCCAGGCCATCGACCTCGTCCTGCGCAACCCCGACCGTTTCCGGGTCACCGCGCTGTCCGCCCACGGCGGCCGGATCGCCCTCCTCGCCGAGCAGACGCACCGGCTGCGGGTGCGCACCGTCGCGGTCGCCCGCGAGGACGTCGTACCGGCGCTGCGCGAGGCGCTGACGGCGCTGTACGGCCCCGGCGAACCGCTCCCCGAGATCCTCGCCGGACCCGACGCCGCCGCACACGTCGCCGCCTCCGACTGCCACACCGTGCTCAACGGCATCACCGGCTCCATCGGCCTCGCGCCCACCCTCGCCGCACTGGAGGCGGGCCGCACCCTCGCGCTCGCCAACAAGGAGTCGCTGATCGTCGGCGGCCCGCTGGTCAAGGCGCTGGCCGCGCCCGGCCAGATCATCCCGGTCGACTCCGAGCACGCGGCGCTCTTCCAGTCACTCGCGGCGGGCACCCGGGCCGACGTCCGCAAGCTGGTCGTCACGGCCTCCGGCGGCCCCTTCCGCGGCCGGACCAAGGCCGACCTGGCGCACGTCACCGTGGAGGACGCCCTCGCCCACCCCACCTGGGCGATGGGGCCGGTCATCACGATCAACTCCGCCACCCTGGTCAACAAGGGGCTGGAAGTCATCGAGGCGCACCTCCTCTACGACATTCCCTTCGACCGCATTGAGGTGGTCGTGCATCCCCAGTCGTATGTCCACTCGATGGTCGAGTTCACGGACGGATCCACGATCGCGCAGGCGACGCCCCCCGACATGCGGGGGCCGATCGCCGTCGGTCTCGGCTGGCCCGAACGGGTCCCGGACGCGGCGCCCGCCTTCGACTGGAGCAAGGCCTCCACCTGGGAGTTCTTCCCGCTGGACAACGAGGCCTTCCCGTCCGTGAACCTGGCCCGGCACGTCGGTGAGCTCGCGGGCACCGCGCCGGCGGTGTTCAATGCGGCCAACGAGGAGTGCGTCGAGGCCTTCCGGACCGGTCTGCTGCCTTTCAACGGCATCATGGAGACCGTGACCCGGGTGGTCGAGGAGCACGGCACCCCTCGTACGGGAACTTCACTCACCGTGCCGGACGTCCTTGAAGCGGAGACCTGGGCACGGGTCCGGGCCCGGGAACTGACAGCGCAGAAGGCGACCGCGGAGGCGCGTGCATGACAGCCCTGATGATGATCCTCGGCATAGTCGTCTTCGTGATCGGCCTGCTGGTCTCGATCGCCTGGCACGAACTGGGGCATCTCTCCACCGCCAAGCTCTTCGGCATCCGCGTCCCGCAGTACATGGTCGGCTTCGGCCCGACCGTCTGGTCGCGCCGCAAGGGCGACACGGAGTACGGCATCAAGGCCGTTCCGCTGGGCGGCTACATCCGCATGATCGGCATGTTCCCGCCGGGCGCCGACGGCCGGGTCACCGCCCGCTCCACCTCGCCCTGGCGCAGCATGATCGAGGACGCCCGCTCGGCCGCCTTCGAGGAACTCCAGCCCGGCGACGAGACCCGCCTCTTCTACACACGCGCCCCCTGGAAGCGCGTGATCGTGATGTTCGCGGGCCCCTTCATGAACCTGATCCTCGCGGTGGCGCTCTTCCTCACCGTCCTCATGGGCTTCGGCATCAGCCAGCAGACCACCACGGTCAGCTCGGTCTCCCAGTGCGTGATCGCGCAGAGCGAGAACCGCGACACCTGCAAGAAGACCGACGCGGCCTCCCCGGCCGCCGCCGCGGGCCTGAAGGCCGGCGACAAGATCGTCTCCTTCAACGGGGTGCCGACGGACAGCTGGAACCAGCTCTCCGACCTGATCCGGTCCACCCCCGGCAAGGACGTCGCGATCGTCGTCGACCGCAAGGGCCAGGACGTCACCCTGCACGCGAAGATCGCCACCAACCAGGTCGCCAAGAAGGACTCCAGCGGCCAGATCGTCACCGGCCAGTACGTCACCGCCGGCTTCCTCGGCTTCAGCGCCGCCACCGGCATCGTCCGCCAGGACTTCGGCGACTCCGTGACCTGGATGGGCGACCGCCTCGGCGAGGCCGTCGACTCCATCGCGAGCCTGCCCGGCAAGATCCCGGCCCTGTGGGACGCGGCCTTCGACGGCGCCCCCCGCCAGCCGGACTCCCCGATGGGCGTGGTCGGCGCGGCCCGTGTCGGCGGTGAGATCTTCACCCTCGACATCCCGCCCACCGAGCAGCTGGCCATGGCCCTGATGCTGGTGGCCGGCTTCAACCTCTCCCTGTTCCTCTTCAACATGCTCCCGCTGCTGCCCCTCGACGGCGGGCACATCGCCGGCGCCCTGTGGGAGTCGCTCCGCCGGAACCTGGCCAAGGTGCTGCGCCGCCCGGACCCGGGCCCCTTCGACGTGGCGAAGCTGATGCCCGTGGCCTATGTGGTGGCCGGGGTCTTCATCTGCTTCACCGTCCTCGTCCTCATCGCGGACGTGGTTAACCCGGTGAAAATCTCCTAGCCACACGGCGTTCGAGGCGGCCCGGAACACTGTGTTCCGGGCCGCTTCCATCGAGTGGGTTTACGGGTGGGGGATGTGCTCGCTCCTGTGCCGGTGCCGTAATCTCGAAGCCTGGAACCCGCTTACGACGGGACCTGGACCTAGATCCACGACTTGGGGTTGCACAGCAGATGACTGCGATTTCTCTCGGCATGCCGTCCGTTCCGACCAAGCTCGCCGAGCGCCGGAAGAGCCGGCAGATCCAGGTCGGCTCCGTGGCGGTCGGCGGGGACGCCCCGGTCTCGGTCCAGTCGATGACCACGACCCGTACGTCCGACATCGGCGCCACCCTCCAGCAGATCGCCGAGCTGACGGCCTCCGGCTGCCAGATCGTGCGGGTGGCCTGCCCCACCCAGGACGACGCCGACGCCCTCGCCACCATCGCGAAGAAGTCGCAGATCCCGGTCATCGCGGACATCCATTTCCAGCCGAAGTACGTCTTCGCGGCCATCGAGGCCGGCTGCGCCGCGGTCCGCGTGAACCCCGGCAACATCAAGCAGTTCGACGACAAGGTCAAGGAGATCGCGCGGGCCGCCAAGGACCACGGCACCCCGATCCGCATCGGCGTCAACGCCGGTTCCCTGGACCGCCGGCTGCTCCAGAAGTACGGCAAGGCGACCCCCGAGGCCCTGGTCGAGTCGGCCCTGTGGGAGGCGTCGCTCTTCGAGGAGCACGACTTCCGGGACATCAAGATCTCCGTCAAGCACAACGACCCGGTCGTCATGATCGAGGCGTACCGGCAGCTCGCCGCCCAGTGCGACTACCCGCTCCACCTCGGCGTCACGGAGGCGGGCCCGGCGTTCCAGGGCACGATCAAGTCGGCCGTCGCCTTCGGCGCCCTCCTCTCCCAGGGCATCGGCGACACGATCCGGGTGTCGTTGAGCGCTCCGCCGGTCGAGGAGGTCAAGGTCGGCAACCAGATCCTGGAGTCCCTGAACCTCAAGCAGCGCGGCCTGGAGATCGTCTCCTGCCCGTCCTGCGGCCGGGCCCAGGTCGACGTCTACAAGCTCGCCGAAGAGGTCACCGCCGGCCTCACCGGCATGGAGGTCCCGCTCCGCGTCGCCGTCATGGGCTGCGTCGTCAACGGCCCCGGCGAGGCCCGCGAGGCCGACCTCGGCGTCGCCTCCGGCAACGGCAAGGGCCAGATCTTCGTCAAGGGCGAGGTCATCAAGACGGTCCCCGAGTCGAAGATCGTCGAGACCCTCATCGAGGAGGCCATGAAGCTGGCCGAGCAGATGGAGGCGGAGGGCGTCACCTCCGGCGAGCCGTCGGTGTCGGTCGCGGGCTGAGACCGTCCGGATCCGGCGGCCCCGAGTCCGTTCGGCCGTCGCGGCCCGGCAGAGGGTGTGGCGTCAGCGCGGTGGAGAACATGCCGAAGAGCGATACCCGTGCGGTATCCCGTCGCACCGTGCGCAGGGTTCGCCGGAAGCCGAGGAACAACAGCAGCTGTCGTAGCATCCTGGGGCCCGCCACGGCGCTGAGCGCCAGGACGCTGATGGCCGGCGTTCCTTCCAGCAGACTGAGGGCAAGGGACATCACGGGACCTCCGGGGCAGTGGCGGAAACCGGCCGAGCAACTGATCCCAGTGCAGCGCGGAAATGGCGGCCACGGTGAAATCCCGGATGCGGGCGGCCATGTCCCGGACGTCCGAGTGCCGCCGTCACCGGTCTCGTGGATTCCGCTGGACGCTTCTCGGAACGGTCGGACACCATGGATGCCACTCCCTGGCCAGTAGGCACTGTGAGGCATTGTGAGGACGTGGCGGCAATTCCGTGCGGAACTGGTTCGGTTCATGGAAGCGGGCAATGTCACCAAGGCCCAGTTGCTGGAGGCTGCCCGGCTTCCGGCTCCCTGCGCCGACGGCTTGGCGGCAGCGCAGTTCGACCGGATCACGCGGTCGAGCCTCTATTCGTACCTGGCTGAGAGCTACAAGCGGGTCGGCAGAGACTGGGAGGTCGTCGAGAACCTCCTGCGCTGCATCGCTCACCTGGCGAAGGAGAACGGCAGCCCTGTCGACATCGACTACCTCGCCGTCCAGAGAGCCTGGACACGCCTGGACGATGGGCGGCGGTCCAGGAGGCGCAGCGACAAGCAATTACTGGTCGGGCTGATGTCGCACAGCTGGATCGGCGGCTGGGACGGAGCGGCCGATGCCGTGCTTGCCCATTCCGCGTCGGAGGAGTTCACGGTCTGGCCCCCCGGCGACAGCTGGCTGGACTCGTTGGCCCAGTCCGTCGCCATGCTCAGCGCCGCACACCAGCCCGAATTGGCCAAGGACGCCGCCGAGCGGCTCGTCCACGGAGCGACGGAGGAGTTCGGCGAGGCAAGCCCCAAAAGCCTCGCGGCCAGGCACGCCCTCGCGTTTTGGACCGGACAGACCGGCCGGATCCAGCGCGCCTTGGAGCTGACCGCCGAAGTGCGCGCCGACTGCCGCGCGCGGCTGGGCGAAGACCATGTTCTCACCCGGCTCGCCATGCTGCGAGAAGCCTGGTGGACCGGCCACATGGGGCGCTGGCACGAGGCCAACAGGCTCTACATCGCCATGGTCCGCAGCAAGGCGGCCGGGCCGGACCGGGACGGGGACACCACCCGGCTGCTCGCGCGTTGGGGCATGGCGCGTACGGGGGGCCGTGCGGGCAACTGGATGCACGCGTACACCGAGCTGGACGAACTCCTGCCGTCTGTGGTCGATGCGTTCGGCGCCGACCACCCCGCGGCACTCGACGCGCGCTACGCCCATGCCTGGGCCGCCGGACGCTCGGGTGACCCCACGACGGCCTGCGGACTCCTCGGTGAACTGGCTGCCCAGTCGGACGCCGCTCTGGGCCCCAGGCATCCCACCAGCATCCGCATCCGCATCGGCCTGGCCTGCTGGACCCTGCGCCGCGGCGCCACCGGCCAGGCCCTTGCCATGGCCGGCACGCTGCGGGGGCAATGTGAGTCGGTCCTCGACCGCGACCATCCCCTCAGCGTCAACGCGGCCGAGATCGAGGCGCTCTGCCGGTTCGAGTCGGACCCGGAAGCGGCACGGACCGGCTTCGCAGACGTCCTCGAACGCCTGGAGAGGCGCCTGGGCTCAGGGCATCCCTTCACCCTGGAGGCAGCGTCCAACCACACGGCTGCTCGCGGTGTCATCGAGGGCCCGGCAACCGTCGTGCCGCAGTTCACCCGCCTCGTGGAGAAGTTCGGCCGGGCCATGGGAGGCGAGCATCCCGAGACGCTGCGTATCCGGATGAACCTGTTGATGGCCAGGCTGGCGGCGGACGGCCCGCAGTCGGTCCACTCCGAGTGCGTCCGGCTCGTCGACTCGTTCAGCAAGGTACTCGGGAACGATCACCCCGATGCCGTCTTGGCCGCTGATCTTCTGTGGAACGTCGAGAGGCGGATCCACAAGGGCGTGATCGCCTCTCTGCGCAGGATGCCGAGTTTCCAGACCCACTCCGACGGCTGGGGCGGCGCGGGCAGTGACCGCGATCTGAAGTTCGAGATCACCCCTCTCAGGTGGTCCCCTCCGCCGGACACCGAGGAGGTGACCCCGGCGGAGAAGGACGACGCGCGCGGTGGCCCGGGCGCAGACGGCCGGGCGGTGGACGGCTTCGAGATTCTGAGGGCGGTCGCCGCCATGCCGGTGAGTACGTGGAGTTATGTGGGGGAGGGCGAGATCCGCCACCTCGGCCCCATGGCACAGGACTGGTACGCGGCACTCGGTCTGGGCAGAGACGACGGCACTATCCAACTGGTGGATGCCAACGGTGCCGCCGTCGTCGCCGTCCAAGCTCTGCACCGCCTGGTACAGGACCTCCAGTCGGAGGTCCGCGAGCTACGGGCTCGGCTGGACAACCACAGCCCGGACTGACCTTGTGCGCTCCCTCGGGGCGGCGCGCCGGAATCACGCCGGGTACAGTGCGGGGATCAGGTAGATCCGACCGTGAGGCCCTGTACGTGCTGACCCAGACCACCTCCCGGGTCCTGGAACCGAGTGACCTGGACGCCGCGCTCGCCGTACTCGACCGCGAGCCGGTCGTGAATGCCTTCGTGACCTCACGAGTCCAGGTGGCCGGCCTCGACCCCTGGCGCCTCGGCGGCGAGATGTGGGGCTGGTACGAGGACGGCATGCTCACGTCCCTCTGCTACGCCGGCGCCAACCTCGTCCCGATCTGCGCCACTCCGCGCGCCGTACGGGCGTTCGCCGACCGGGCGAGAAGAGCCGGCCGCCGCTGTTCCTCGATCGTCGGCCCCGCCGAGGCCACCGCCCAGCTGTGGCGCCTCCTGGAACCGCACTGGGGCCCGGCCCGCGAGGTGCGCGGCCACCAGCCCCTGATGGTCACCGACCGCATGTCCGCCGACATCGCCCCGGATCCGTACGTCCGCCGCATCCGCAAGGACGAGATGGAGGCGATCATGCCGGCGTGCGTCGCGATGTTCACGGAGGAGGTGGGGGTCTCCCCGATGGCCGGCGACGGCGGCCTCCTCTACCAGGCGAGGGTCGCCGAACTCGTCGGCTCCGGACGCTCGTTCGCCCGGCTCGACGACAACGGCAAGGTCGTCTTCAAGGCGGAGGTCGGCGCGGCCACGGCCGAGGCCTGCCAGATCCAGGGCGTGTGGGTCGCCCCCGAGTACCGGGGTATGGGACTTGCCGCCCCCGGCATGGCAGCCGTGCTGCGCTACGCGCTCGCCGACGTGGCCCCGGTCGTCAGCCTGTACGTCAACGACTTCAACACGGCGGCCCGGAGGACCTACCTGAGGGTCGGCTTCCAGGAGGTCGGCGCGTTCATGAGCGTCCTCTTCTAGACCGCCGTCCGGGTGACGCGCCCCCCAAGGGGCGCGGCGCTCCGTTCGATGTGCGGCTGCCGCCGCGTGAGCGCGACCAGCCACAACGCGCCCGCACCCGGACGACTGCGCTCCGCCCCCTGTACCCTCCCCACATGTCCCTCGTGATCGGCCCCCTGGACCTCCCCTCCCACGTCGACGAGGCCCTCGCAGTCCAGGCCGTCGCATTCGGTCTGGGCCCCGACGAGGTGGCCGTACGCCGCCAGATCGTCCTCCGCCACATGCAGTACCCCGGGGCAAGGGCCCTCGGCGCCACGGCCGAGGGCCGCCTCGTGGGCTTCGTGTACGGCATGCCGAACTCCCGCACCCACTGGTGGTCCACCGTCGTGGAGCCCTACCTCCGCGCCCAGGGCAACGCCGACTGGCTCGACGACTCCTTCGTGATCACCGAGCTGCACGTGCACCCCGGCCACCAGAACCGCGGGATCGGCCGCCGCCTGATCACGCTCGTCACCGACGGTGCCGACGAGCCCCGCTCGATCCTCTCCGCGATCGACACCGACAGCCCGGCCCGCGGCCTCTACCACTCCCTGGGCTACGTCGACCTGGCCCGCCGGGTGGACTTCCCCAGCGCTCCGAAGCCGTACGCGGTGATGGGGGCACCCCTGCCGCTGCGCCGCAAGCAGCCCGTAGTAGCCCGTCGTCGTTAACCGATTTCCACCGGCACAGCGAGCCCGGCTAACCTCCTAGCCATCAACCTTTTCCGGCAGGAGTACGAGAACCATGGCGAACGCACCGGTCCAACGCATGTCCCAGTTGATGGCGAAGACGCTGCGTGACGACCCGGCGGACGCCGAGGTCCTCAGCCACAAGCTCCTCGTCCGCGCCGGCTACGTCCGCCGTACGGCGGCCGGCATCTGGTCCTGGCTGCCGCTCGGCCTGAAGGTGCTCTCGAACATCGAGCGGATCGTCCGCGAGGAGATGGACGCGATCGGCGCCCAGGAGGTGCTGCTCCCGGCCCTCCTGCCCCGGGAGCCGTACGAGGCGACCGGCCGCTGGGACGAGTACGGCCAGGAGCTGTTCCGCCTCCAGGACCGCAAGGGCGGCGACTACCTCCTCGGCCCGACCCACGAGGAGATCTTCACCCTGCTGGTGAAAGACCAGGCGTCCTCCTACAAGGACCTGCCGGTCATCCTCTACCAGATCCAGAACAAGTACCGCGACGAGGCCCGTCCGCGCGCCGGCATCCTGCGCGGCCGTGAGTTCCTCATGAAGGACTCCTACTCCTTCGACCTGGACGAGGACGGCCTCGCGACGTCGTACGCCCTGCACCGCGCGGCCTACCAGCGGATCTTCGAGCGCCTCGGCCTCGACTACCGCATCGTCGCCGCCACCGCCGGTGCGATGGGCGGCTCGAAGTCCGAGGAGTTCCTGGCCCCGGCCGAGGCCGGCGAGGACACCTTCGCCGACTGCCCGAACTGCGACTTCGCGGCCAACACCGAGGCGATCTCGTACGCGCTGCAGCCGGTCGACGCCACCGGCGTGCCCGTGCTGGAGGAGATCCCGACCCCGGACACCCCGACCATCGAGACCCTCGCCGCCCACCTCGCCGTCCCGGCCTCCGCCACCCTGAAGAACCTGCTGGTGAAGGTCGACGGCGAGATCGTGGCCGTCGGCGTACCGGGCGACCGCGAGGTCGACATGGGCAAGGTCGAGGAGCACTTCGCCCCGGCCGCCGTCGAGCTGGTCACCGAGTCCGACTTCGCCGGCCGTCCCGACCTGGTCCGCGGCTACGTCGGCCCGCAGGGCCTCGGCGAGAAGGTGAAGTACATCGCCGACCCGCGGGTGGCCCCGGGCACCTCCTGGATCACCGGCGCCAACAAGGCGGGCATGCACGCCAAGAACGTCGTGGCGGGACGCGACTTCACCGTCGACGAGTACGTCGACGTCGTCGTCGTGCTGGAGGGCGACCCCTGCCCGAAGTGCGGCACCGGTCTCAAGCTGGACCGCGCCATCGAGATCGGCCACATCTTCCAGCTGGGCCAGAAGTACACCAACGCCCTCAAGCTCGACGTCCTCGGCCAGAACGGCAAGCCGGTCCGCGTCACCATGGGCTCCTACGGCATCGGCGTCTCCCGCGCCGTCGCCGCCCTCGCCGAGCAGACCGCCGACGAGCGCGGCCTGGTCTGGTCGCGCGAGGTCGCCCCGGCCGACGTGCACGTCGTCGCCGCAGGCAAGGCCCTGCAGACCGAACTCGCCCTGGACGTCTCGGAGAAGCTGCGCGCGGCCGGGCTGCGGGTCCTGGTCGACGACCGGGCCGGGGTCTCCCCGGGCGTGAAGTTCACGGACGCCGAGCTCTTCGGCGTACCGCAGATCCTGATCGCGGGCCGCCGCTCCGGCGAGGGCGTCCTGGAGCTCAAGGACCGCAAGACGGGCGAGCGCGAGGAGCTCACGGTGGACGAGGCGATCGCCCGCCTGACCGCCAGCTGAGCCCCAACTCCCGCCGCGGCGGCCACCGGTGACGCACCGGTGGCCGCCGCGGCTTTTCAGGAACGTCTCAGACAGTTCTTCCGTTTCATATGGGAGCCTCACAGACTTCTCTCAGGCCGATACCCGAACGTAATGCGTGACAGAGAGTCACGCAGGAGGGGATCGGTCATGACCGAGAGAGTGCAAGGCGAAAAGTCCGGGGAAAGGGGCGCGGTCGCGGCGGTCCGCCGCGGGACCCGGCGCACGGCGGCCCTGGCGGCGGCGGTCACGCTCGCCGCGGCGGCCGGGGTGTTCGCCCTCGTCGGCACGATGCAGGCGGACGCCGAGACGACGGCGAGCAGCGGCAGCACCACGACGTCGAGCACCAGCAGCTCCGGAACCACCTCCGACTCGACCTCGGACACGGACAGTTCGTCCAGTTCTCCCAGTTCTTCCAGCTCCGACTCGTCGACCTCGTCGACCTCGTCGACCTCGTCGTCATCGTCATCGTCGTCGTCCTCGTCGTCCTCGGACCTCCAGTCCTCCTCCGACGGCCTCACCTCCGGCAGTGGATCGAGCTCCGCCGACTCCACCTCGGGGGCGTCATGACCGCCGCCCGAACCCCGCGTCCGACGGCCGCCGCCGAGTGGCGTGCCCTCGGCACCACCGTCCGCCTGGTCGTCACCGACCCGGCCCTGCTGGACTCCTGCAACCTGCTCCTCGCCCGGCAGCTCGCCGAGGTCGACGCGGCCTGCAGCAGGTTCCGCACCGACTCCGAACTCGCCGCCCTCGACACCGCCCACGGCCGCCCGGTCCGGGTCAGCCCGCTGCTCGCCGAGGCCCTCGCCGTCGCCCTGCGCGCGGCCCGGGCGACGGACGGCGCGGTGGACCCGACCGTCGGCTCGGCGATGGACGCGATCGGCTACGACCGCGACTTCACCCTCGTCCGCGAGGACGACCGCCCGGTCTCCCTGCGGGTGTGCCGCGCTCCGGGCTGGCGCAAGGTCGGCCTGGACCCGGCGACCGGCACGGTCACCGTCCCCGAGGGCATCCGCCTCGACCTGGGCGCCACGGCCAAGGCCTGGGCCGCCGACCGGGCCGCCCGGCTGCTGGCCGACACCGCCGGCTGCGGAGTGCTGGTGAGCCTCGGCGGCGACACCGCCGTCGCCGGCGAACCCCCGGCGGGCGGCTGGCAGATCCGCGTGCAGGACGTCACAGGACCGGTGGACGAGACGCCCGCGCAGGGGTCGTACGACACCGTCGGCCTGCGCTCCGGCGGCCTCGCCACCTCCGGCACCGGCGCCCGCCGCTGGCGGCGCGGTGGCTTCGACCTGCACCACATCGTCGACCCGCGCACCGGACTGCCGGTCCGCTCCCCGTGGCGTACGGTCTCGGTGGCCGCGGCCGACTGCGCCGACGCCAACGCGGCGACCACCGCGGCCCTGGTCAAGGGCGCGGGCGCGGAACGCTGGCTGACCCGCCTCGGCCTGCCCGCCCGCCTGGTCGCCCACAACGGCACCGTCGTCACCACGCCCGGCTGGCCCGCCACCCTCCCTGCGCTGGAGGCGGCGGCGTGACCTCCGAAACCCTCTGGTACGCCAACCGGGCCACCGGCGCCGTCTGCCTGGTGCTCTTCACGGTCGTCGTCCTCCTGGGCATCGCCGTCCGCCTGCGCACCCGCCTCCCCGGCCTCCCGCGCTTCGGCACCATGAGCCTGCACCGCACGCTCTCCCTCTCCGCCACCGCCTTCCTGGCCCTGCACATCACCGTGGCGGTCGTCGACGGCTACGTGAACATCACGGCGCTGGACGCCCTCGTCCCCTTCGTCTCCGACTACCAGCCGCTCTGGCTCGGCCTCGGCACGGTCGCCTTCGACCTGCTGCTCGCGGTCCTGGTCACCAGCCTCCTCCGGGACCGCCTCGGCCACCGCGCCTGGCGGGCCGTGCACTGGCTGGCCTACGCCTCCTGGCCGGTCGCCCTGGTCCACGGCATCGGCATCGGCACGGACACCGGCACCGACTGGATGACCTGGCTGACCGTCACCTGCGTGGCGACGGTGATCACCGCCTTCGCCCTCCGCGCCACCCAGGCCGTCCGGGCCGCCCGCCGGACCCCCGCCGCACTCCTGCACACCGAAGGGGCCCACTGATGACCGCGCTCTTCCCCGACGTCTACATGTCGCCCCGCCTGCTCGCCCCCGGCGGCACCCCGGCCGACCTCGCCACACACGAACAGCGCTACGGCCCGCTCGCGCACGGCGACCCGGCCGCCCTGCTCCGCACCCTCGCCGAATCCGGCCTCACCGGACGCGGCGGCGCGGGCTTCCCGGCGTACCGCAAGGTCGTCGCGGTCGCCGACGCGGCCCGCCGCACCGAACGGGCCCCGATCGTCGTCGCCAACGGCGCGGAGAGCGAGCCGGCCAGCCACAAGGACCGGACCCTGCTCCGGCTCTCACCCCATCTGGTCCTGGACGGACTGCAGTTGGCGGCCGAGGCGGTCGGCGCGGCGGAGGCGTACCTCGCCGTCGAGGACGGCGCCTCCTACCTGGAGTCGGCCCTCGCCCGGCGCCACGACCCGGTGCGCGTGCAGGTCGTACGCCTGCCCGCCCGTTTCCTCTCGGGCCAGGCCTCGGCCCTCGTCCAGTACCTCTCCGGCGGCCCCGCCCGCCCGACCCATCCGGTCCCGCCGGTCCGCGAACGCGGGGTGCGCCGCGCGCCCACCCTGGTCCAGAACGTGGAAACGCTGGCCCACCTGGCCCTGATCGCCCGCTACGGCGCCGACTGGTTCCGCACGGCAGGCACCCCCGCCGAACCGGGCAGCACCCTCTGCACCGTGCACGTGCCCGGCCGTGAAGTCCGTGTCGTGGAAGCCCCGTTCGGCATGCCCGTCGGCCGGCTCCTCCCCCTGGAGGGCGTCTCCGCGGTCCTGGTCGGCGGCTACCACGGCACCTGGATCCCGGCCCCCGAGGCCGCCCAAGTCCCCCTCTCCTCCGCCTACCTGGGTGCAGGCGTCCTGGCGGCCCTCCCCGCCGACCGCTGCGGCCTGACCGAAACCGCCCGCGTCCTGCGCTACTTGGCCCTTCAGTCGGCAGGCCAGTGCGGCCCCTGCCTCAACGGCCTCCCGCGGATGGCCGCCGCCTTCCAGACCCTGGCCACGCCCGGCCCCCAGGGCACCGCCCGCACGGACCTCTCCCGCTGGGCAGGCCTGGTCGAGGGCCGCGGCGCCTGCCACCACCCGGACGGCACGATCCGCCTGGTCCGCAGCGCCCTCACGACGTTCGCGACGGAACTCGACGCCCACGCCCGCGGCCACTGCACCGCGACCGACCGCACGCCGTTCCTCCCCGTACCCACCGAACGGATCTGACATGGACCAGCACATCACCATCGACTGGACCTCCTGCCAGGGCCACGGCCTGTGCGCGGAACTGCTCCCCGAGCACATCACCCTGGACGAATGGGGCTACCCGCTGGTCGACGGCCGCCCGATACCACCCCGAACCAGGAAACGAGCCCGCAGAGCGGCGGCGGACTGTCCGGTCCTGGCTCTCAAACTGAGGGAGGACTGAGCGCCCCTTCAGGGACGCGGGGCTGTGTTCGATGTGCGGCTCCGCCGCGTGGGCGCGCTCAGCCCCCACCGAACCCGCACCCGCCTCCGTCAAACCCACCCGGCGAATTCAAGCAACAGCTCCGCATCCCTCGGCCGCCCCACGCGACGCGCCCGCACCCCCGACTCCACCGCCCGGAACAGCGTCCACCCCCGCAACCGCTCCTGATCCACCTCCAGCGACTCCGCGAGCCGCTTGATCCGCCGCCGGGTGATGGACGCCCCGGACGGCGAGGCGATCAGATCCTCCACCCGGTCCCGGACCAGCCGCGCCAGATCGAACGCACACTCCCCGACCACCGGATCCGGCCCCACCGCCAGCCACGGCATCCGCTCCCCGGCCAGCACCTTGCTCTGCCGGAACGTGCCGTGCAGGAGCCGTTGCTCGGGCGGCGCGCTCACCAGTTCCTCCCGGGCCGCGACCGCCGCCGCCACCAGCGGCGCCACCTCGGGGTCACCGGCCGCCCGGGCCATCGCCGCGGCCTGCCGCCCCGTCCGTTCGGCCACGGTCTCGAAGACGTGGTCCTCCGGCGGCGCCACCCAGAGCCGCCGGAGCGTCCCCGCGGCCTCCAGCCACGCCTTCGCCTCGGGCAACGACCGCACCGACACCTCCGGATGCAGCCGCTCCAGGAGCAGCACCCCCGCGGGTCCGTCGGCCTCCAGCACCTGCACCGCACCGAGTCCGCCCCAGTGCGCCAGCGCCGCCGCCTCGCTCTCCGGCCGGGCCCGCCGCGGGGCCAGCTTCAGTACGGCAGGCGTGTCGTCCGCCCGCCGTACCAGCAGCACCACACTGCTGCGGCCACCCGGTACCTGCACCCGCTCCACGGTCAACTCGCGTAGCGCGACGGCCTGTTCCACCGCGCCCGGCAGCTTCTCCAGCCACTCGTCACCGTCCGGCGCCGTCTCACCGAGCGCCCTCACCAGGCGCCGCGGCGGTTCGAAAGCCATACGCGAGTCGTTCCTTTCCTGCTCTGGGGCGCTAGGGAGTCGCCGAAGTCGTGGGCGAGGGCGATGACGAGGCCGCCCCACCGGCCGCCGCCCCGGAACCCGCCCGTTCGGCGAGCCCAGGGAAGGCTACGCTCTCCCCGCTCCAGCGCACCGCCCGCACCGCGGCCTCCCGCAGGGCCGCGGCGGCCGAGCCGCGCCGCTCACCGGAGGACGCCCGGACCAGGTCGGAGTAGACGTCGGCCACCCGCTGCTCCAGCTCGGCCGCGAGCCGTACGGCGGTGGCGGCGTCCGTGACGGCGAACGGCAGCGCGTACGCGGCGTTCGCGGCGACGGGCGCACCGCCCAGGTCCCGTACCTCACGGACCAGCGCGTCCCGGCCGGCCCGGTGGGCGTCGTACGCCGAGCGCGCCTCGGCCAGCCGTTGCGCGCCGATCCGGCCGCCGACGACGCCGTAGCCGTACACCGCCGCGTGCTCGGCCGCCAGCGCCGCCTGGAGCGCCTCGACGACGCCCGTCCCCGCCTCGTCGCTCACCGGTCGCCCTTCGTCAGCAGGTACGCGTGCCCGGCCCCGGCCGCCGCCACCCCGGCCAGCAGCCGGGCCAGTTCGCCCGGCACGTCCAGCAACGCCTTGGCCCGCCGGTCGGCAAGGCTCCGCTCGGCGGCGGCCAGCGAGGCGAGCGCGGACTTCTCGTCGGCGGGCACGGTCGGCGAGGCCGACGCGGACGCCGTGGGCGAGGCGGAGCCCGTCGCCGTGGGGGAGGCCGTGCCCTCCTCGCCCTCCTCGAACGCCGCCGCGTGCGCCGCCACCTCCGCCCGCAACGGCCGCAACCGCTCCGCGAGCGCGGGATGAACGGCGAGGACGGCGTCGTACTGCCGCAGCAGCCCCCGGCTGTCCCGCGCCGCACGCGCGCGTGCCCGCGCGGACACCGACGTACTCCCGGCGCTCCCCGGGGAGTCCGAACCGGAGGAGCAGCCCGTCAGCACGGCAGCCGAGGCCACCGAAACGATCAGGCTCCTTCTGCGCAACAGAGAGGGCAACGACACGGCAGACGTCCTCAAGGGGGCTCGTACGAACACACGGCCGGACATGCACCCGACCGTGATCACGTTACCCGTGCGCCCCCACAACTCACGTCACCGCCTCGACGCCCCCCGCAACAACGCCCTCAAGGGGCGCGGGGAACTGCGCGACCAGCCACGGACAACCCGCACCCGCCCCCCATCCGCAGCCCCACCCCCATAGGCGCCCGGCCCCACCGCCGGAGGCACCCGCACGCAACACCCCCCGCGACCCGATACCCTTTGACCAGACGCGCGACCCATCCCACAACAGCACACGCGGCCGAGGAGTCACCCGGATGAGCACCACCCAGAGCGAGAGGCTGCGAGAGCTCCTGGAACCGCTCGTGACCTCCCAGGGACTGGATCTCGAAGAGATCGCCGTGGACTCCGTCGGACGCAAGCGTGTGCTGCGCGTCGTCGTCGACTCCGACACCGGGGCGGACCTGGACCAGATCGCCGATGTGAGCCGCGAGCTCTCGGCGAAGCTCGACGAGTCGGACGCGATGGGCGAGGGGGAGTACACCCTGGAGGTCGGCACCCCCGGCGCGGAGCGTCGGCTCACCGAGCACCGCCACTACCTGCGCGCCGTGGACCGCCTCGTGCGGTTCCAGCTGGCCGAGGGCGGGGAACTGGTCGCCCGGATCCTGGACGTCGACGACGAGGGCATCGAACTGGAGGTGCCCGGAGTGAAGGGCCGCAAGGCCACCGCGCGCAGACTCGGGTTCGCCGAGATCGACACGGCGCGTGTGCAGGTCGAGTTCAACCGCAAGGACAAGAAGGACATGACGGAAGAGGAGGAGGCGTAGCCGTGGACATCGACATGAGCGCCCTGCGGGGCTTGGTTCGGGAGAAGGAGATCTCCTTCGACCTGCTGGTCGAGGCGATCGAGTCGGCCCTCCTCATCGCCTACCACCGCACCGAGGGAAGCCGCCGCCACGCGCGCGTGGTGCTCGACCGGAACACCGGGCACGTGACCGTGTGGGCGAAGGAGGACCCCGAGGACCTGGAGGAGGGGCAGGAGGCGCGCGAGTTCGACGACACCCCGTCGGACTTCGGGCGGATCGCCGCCACCACCGCCAAGCAGGTGATCCTGCAGCGGCTGCGCGACGCCGAGGACGACGCCACCCTCGGCGAGTACGCCGGCCGTGAGGGCGACATCGTCACCGGGGTGGTCCAGCAGGGCCGCGACCCGAAGAACGTGCTCGTCGACATCGGCAAGCTGGAGGCCATCCTGCCGGTGCAGGAGCAGGTCCCCGGCGAGACCTACCCGCACGGGATGCGGCTGCGGTCGTACGTCGTACGGGTGGCGAAGGGCGTCCGTGGCCCCTCGGTCACGCTCTCGCGTACGCACCCGAACCTGGTGAAGAAGCTCTTCGCGCTGGAGGTGCCGGAGATCGCCGACGGGTCCGTCGAGATCGCCGCCATCGCCCGCGAGGCCGGTCACCGCACGAAGATCGCGGTCCGTTCCACCCGTTCGGGCCTGAACGCCAAGGGTGCCTGCATCGGCCCCATGGGCGGCCGGGTCCGCAACGTCATGGGCGAGCTGAACGGCGAGAAGATCGACATCGTCGACTGGTCGGACGACCCGGCCGAGATGGTGGCGAACGCGCTGTCCCCGGCCCGCGTCTCCAAGGTCGAGGTCGTGGACCTGGCGTCCCGGTCGGCCCGGGTGACCGTGCCGGACTACCAGCTGTCGCTGGCGATCGGCAAAGAGGGACAGAACGCCCGGCTCGCCGCCCGGCTCACGGGCTGGCGGATCGACATCCGCCCGGACACCGAGCAGGCGCCCGAGTAGATCACCCGCCCCGTTCACTCGGACGGGGGGAATAGTTCCAAGCCGCAGGTCGCTTGGATTACGACAACGGGCGTTCGATCTTTGCCCCGAAGGGGTGAGGTCGGTTCGGGGAGGTAGACTTAGCGGTGTCTGGCCGGACGCATGCCCGCGCATGCCCTGAGCGCACCTGTGTGGGGTGCAGGCAGCGAGCGGCCAAGACCGAACTGCTGCGGATCGTGGCGGCCGGGGACGAATGCGTCCCCGATCCTCGCGGTACGCTGCCCGGCCGGGGTGCATATGTACACCCCGCCCAGGTCTGTCTGGACCAGGCGGTGCGCCGCCGGGCACTCCCGCGGGCGCTGCGCGCCCCGGGCCCGCTGGACGTAAAGGCGTTGCGCCGGTACGTCGAGCAGTAACACCGTAAGAAGCGTCGTTCGGAACGTCCGTGCGGCTCTGGTACCCCGCGAGTTGGAAGTAGGTCGAGATTGCGATGAGCACTCGATGAGCACGCGATGAGTACGCCCATGAAGTAGCGACGGTCCGGACGCACCCGGACCTAAAAGGAGCGAAGTGGCTAAGGTCCGGGTATACGAACTCGCCAAGGAGTTCGGGGTTGAGAGCAAGGTCGTCATGGCCAAGCTCCAGGAACTCGGTGAATTCGTCCGTTCGGCGTCCTCGACGATCGAGGCGCCCGTTGTACGCAAGCTGACTGACGCCTTCCAGGGCGGCGGCAAGCCCGCCCCCCGCAAGGCTGCCCCCAGGCCCGGCGCGCCCTCCCCGGCGCAGTCGGCCCGTCCGGGTGCCCCGAAGCCGGCCCCGCGCCCGGCTGCCCCGCAGCCCCCGGCCGCCCCCGCGGCTCCGGTGGCGCCCGCGGCCTCGGCCCCGGTCACCCCCGCGCCGGTCACTCCGGCGCCGGTCACGCCCGCGCCGGCCGCCTCCGGCCCGCGTCCGGGTCCCAAGCCCGCCCCGCGTCCGGCTCCGGCCGCGCCCGAGTTCACGGCTCCGCCGGCGCCTCCGGCCGCCGCGGCACCGAGCCCGGCCGCCGCGCAGGGTCCGCGTCCGCAGTCCGGCCCGCGTCCGGGCCAGGGCGCTCCGCGTCCCGGCGGTCGTCCCGCCCCCGGTCAGGGCCAGGCCCGTCCGGGCCAGGGCGGCCAGCGTCCCGGTGGCGAGCGCGCCCCCCGTCCGGGCGGTGCCCGTCCGGCCGGTCCGCGCCCCGGTAACAACCCCTTCACGTCCGGTGGCTCCACCGGCATGGCCCGTCCGCAGGCCCCGCGCCCGCAGGGCGGTCCGCGCCCGGGTGGCCCCGGTGCCCCCGGCGCCGGTCCCCGTCCGCAGGCGCCCGGCGCCCAGGGCGGCGGTCCGCGTCCCCAGGCTCCCGGCGGTTCCCGTCCGAGCCCGTCCGGCATGCCCCGTCCGCAGGGCGGTCCGCGTCCCGGTGGCGGCTCCGCGGGCCCGCGCCCGAACCCCGGCATGATGCCGCAGCGTCCCGCTGCCGGCCCGCGTCCCGGCCCCGGTGGCGGCGGTCGCGGTCCCGGCGGCGGTGCGGGTCGTCCCGGCGGCGCCGGTCGTCCCGGTGGCGGCGGCGGCTTCGCCGGTCGTCCCGGTGGCGGCGGCGGTGGCGCCCGTCCGGGCGGTGGCGGCGGCTTCGCCGGTCGTCCGGCCGGTCCCGGCGGCGGTGGCGGCGGCTTCGGCGGCGGTCCCGGCGGCGGTGGCGGCGGCGGTCGTCCCGGCTTCGGCGGTCGTCCCGGCGGTCCCGGCGGCCGTGGTGGCACGCAGGGCGCCTTCGGCCGTCCCGGCGGTCCGGCGCGTCGCGGTCGCAAGTCGAAGCGGCAGCGTCGCCAGGAGTACGAGGCCATGCAGGCCCCGAGCGTCGGCGGCGTGATGCTGCCGCGCGGCAACGGCGAGACCATCCGTCTCTCCCGCGGCGCGTCGCTCACCGACTTCGCGGAGAAGATCAACGCCAACCCGGCGTCCCTCGTCGCGGTCATGATGAACCTCGGCGAGATGGTCACGGCCACGCAGTCCGTCTCCGACGAGACGCTGCAGCTCCTCGCCGGCGAGATGAACTACGAGGTTCAGATCGTCAGCCCCGAGGAGGAGGACCGCGAGCTGCTCGAGTCCTTCGACATCGAGTTCGGCGAGGACGAGGGCGACGAGGACGACCTGGTGGTCCGTCCCCCGGTCGTCACCGTCATGGGTCACGTCGACCACGGCAAGACCCGACTCCTCGACGCCATCCGCAAGACGAACGTCATCGCGGGCGAGGCCGGCGGCATCACCCAGCACATCGGTGCCTACCAGGTCTCCACCGAGGTCAACGACGAAGAGCGCAAGATCACCTTCATCGACACCCCGGGTCACGAGGCGTTCACCGCCATGCGTGCCCGTGGTGCGAAGTCGACCGACATCGCGATCCTGGTCGTCGCGGCCAACGACGGCGTCATGCCGCAGACGGTCGAGGCGCTCAACCACGCCAAGGCGGCCGACGTCCCGATCGTCGTCGCGGTCAACAAGATCGACGTCGAGGGTGCCGACCCGACCAAGGTGCGCGGTCAGCTGACCGAGTACGGCCTGGTGGCCGAGGAGTACGGCGGCGACACCATGTTCGTCGACATCTCCGCCAAGCAGGGTCTGCACATCGACTCGCTGCTGGAGGCCGTGGTCCTCACCGCGGACGCCTCGCTCGACCTGCGGGCCAACCCGCACCAGGACGCGCAGGGCATCTCCATCGAGTCCCGTCTCGACCGCGGCCGTGGTGCCGTGGCGACGGTCCTCGTCCAGCGAGGCACCCTGCGGGTCGGCGACACGATGGTCGTGGGCGACGCCTACGGTCGCGTCCGCGCCATGCTCGACGACAACGGCAACAACGTCGCCGAGGCCGGCCCCTCCACGCCGGTGCAGGTCCTGGGTCTGACCAACGTCCCGGGTGCCGGCGACAACTTCCTCGTGGTCGAGGAGGACCGTACGGCCCGCCAGATCGCGGAGAAGCGTGCGGCGCGCGAGCGCAACGCGGCCTTCGCGAAGCGCACGCGCCGCGTGTCCCTGGAGGACCTGGACAAGGTGCTCAAGGCCGGCGAGATCCAGCAGCTCAACCTCATCATCAAGGGTGACGCTTCCGGTTCCGTCGAGGCCCTCGAGTCCTCCCTGCTCCAGCTGGACGTCGGCGAAGAGGTCGACATCCGCGTCCTGCACCGCGGCGTCGGTGCGGTCACGGAGTCCGACATCGACCTGGCGATGGGCTCCGACGCCATCGTCATCGGCTTCAACGTCCGCGCGGCCGGCCGCGCGGCGCAGATGGCCGAGCGCGAAGGCGTGGACGTCCGGTACTACTCGGTCATCTACCAGGCGATCGAGGAGATCGAGGCGGCCCTGAAGGGCATGCTGAAGCCGGAGTACGAGGAGGTCGAGCTCGGTACGGCGGAGATCCGCGAGGTCTTCAAGTCGTCCAAGCTGGGCAACATCGCCGGTGTCCTCATCCGCTCGGGCGAGGTCAAGCGCAACACGAAGGCCCGCCTCGTCCGCGACGGCAAGGTCATCGCGGAGAACCTCAACATCGAGGGCCTGCGCCGCTTCAAGGACGACGTCACCGAGATCCGCGAAGGCTACGAGGGCGGTATCAACCTCGGAAACTTCAACGACATCAAGATCGACGACGTCATCGCGACGTACGAGATGCGCGAGAAGCCGCGGGTGTAACACCTACGGTCGGTAGTCGGCCGACGGGACTTCGGTTCCGTCGGCCGGTACCTTTCCCGTCGGGATACCACCGTCACGGGGCTCCGCCCCGGACCCCGGGACCTTCGCCCACCCACCACCCGACTCGGTCGGCCGAGAAGGCTTCGACCGAGAGGGCGCCCTTCAACCCGCCGAGTCGGGTACCGGAGGGCACCCTTTCAACCTGCCGAGTCGGGTGGTGGGTGGGCGAGGTCGGGGTCCGGGGCGGAGCCCCGTGACGGGGCCTGTCGGCCTACCGCGGGCGGGTGGGTAAAGACCCGGGTCCGGGGCAGGGAAAGTCGGTCGAGCCCCCGGCAGGGACGGGGTACCGTTCCTGACAGGGCCATCGATCCCGAGCCGGCGGGTTAACCGGTTACCTACATGTACGTGGGGACTCTGTCCTTCGACCTCCTCCTCGGCGACATCCACTCGCTCAAGGAGAAGCGCTCCGTCGTCCGCCCGATCGTCGCCGAACTCCAGCGGAAGTACGCCGTGAGTGCCGCCGAGGTGGACCACCTGGACCTTCACCGCAGGGCCGGTATCGGCCTCGCCATGGTCTCCGGAGACGCCGCGCACCTGACCGACGTACTCGACCGGTGCGAACGGCTGGTCGCCGGCCGCCCCGAGGTGGAGCTGCTGTCCGTGCGACGGCGCTTCCACGGCGACGACGACTAGACCTGAGACTTGAGAACGACGAGAAGAAAGAACGGGAGACGGACCAGTGGCCGACAACGCGCGGGCGAAAAGGCTGGCGGACCTCATTCGAGAGGTGGTGGCCCAGAAGCTGCAGCGCGGGATCAAGGACCCGCGGCTCGGTTCGCACGTCACCATCACGGACACCCGGGTCACGGGTGACCTCAGGGAGGCAACCGTCTTCTACACGGTGTACGGCGACGAGGAGGAGCGGAATGCCGCCGCCGCCGGTCTGGAGAGCGCCAAGGGCATCCTCCGGTCCGAGGTCGGCAGGGCCGCCGGCGTGAAGTTCACGCCGACCCTCGCCTTCGTCGCGGACGCCCTCCCGGACACCGCCCGGAACATCGAGGACCTCCTCGACCGGGCGCGCCAGTCCGACGCGAAGGTCCGCGAGGCCTCCGCGGGCGCCGACTACGCCGGAGAAGCCGACCCGTACCGCAAGCCGGGCGAGGACTCCGCCGACGAGACGGACGACGCCACCGAATGACCAGCAAGCCCACCCCGCCCGACGGCCTTGTCATCGTCGACAAGCCGTCGGGCTTCACCTCGCACGACGTCGTCGCCAAGATGCGGGGCATCGCCCGCACCCGGCGCGTCGGGCACGCCGGCACCCTCGACCCCATGGCCACGGGTGTCCTCGTCCTCGGTATCGAGCGGGCCACCAAGCTCCTCGGGCACCTCGCCCTGACCGAGAAGGAGTACCTGGGGACGATCCGCCTCGGGCAGGACACGGTCACGGACGACGCCGAGGGCGACATCACCTCGTCCACCGATGCCTCCAAGGTCACCCGCGAGGCCGTCGACGCCGGCATCGCCAAGCTGACCGGCGCCATCATGCAGGTGCCGTCCAAGGTCAGCGCCATCAAGATCGACGGCGTGCGCTCGTACAAGCGCGCCCGGGACGGCGAGGACTTCGACATCCCGGCCCGCCCGGTGACCGTCTCGTCGTTCGCCGTGTACGACGTCCGGGACGCCGTCGCCGAGGACGGCACCCCCGTCCTCGACCTGGTCGTCTCCGTCGTCTGCTCCTCCGGCACCTACATCCGCGCCCTCGCCCGCGACCTCGGCGCCGACCTGGGCGTCGGCGGACACCTCACCGCGCTGCGCAGGACCCGCGTCGGACCGTACAAGCTGGACTCCGCGCGCACCCTCGACCAGCTCCAGCAGGAGCTGACCGTGATGCCGATCGCGGAGGCCGCCGGGGCCGCATTCCGGCGCTGGGACGTCGACGCCAAGCGGGCCAGGCTGCTGCTCAACGGCGTACGCCTGGAGATGCCCGAGGAGTACGCGGACGCCGGTCCCGTCGCGGTGTTCGACCCCGAGGGCCGCTTCCTGGCGCTCGTCGAGGAGCAGAAGGGCAAGGCGAAGAGCCTCGCCGTCTTCGGCTGAACCCCTGGTGTGCCCGTGGAGCGGCGACCACGGGGTCTGGCGCCGCCGCCGCTCCACGGTCCCCCCTCGGTTCCCCCACCCCTAGGGTGTATCCACCCGCCCCTGGCTATTCACCCGACCGAGCAGGCGCTCGGAGTGAAGCGGGGGAGCGGAGGGGGGCGCGTTCACCGCCCGCTCTGTCCCGCTGATCATTTCGCGCCTACGGTCGAAGACAGCCCCGGACAAAGGGCACGGGTGTACGGGCGGGGAGGTTCGATCATGGCGGGACGGGGCCCGCGGACCGGGAGCGGTCGCCGGACGGCGGACGGTACCCGGGAGGCGCGGCGGGAGCCGGGAGCGGAGCAGGAACCGGGCACCGGGCAGGAGCCGGGCACCGGGCAGGAGCCGGGAACGCGGCCGGACGAGCGGCTGGTCCGGATCCGCGACCTCGCCGGACGCCCGCGCGGCACCGGATTCCTGGCCGATCACCAGGGCACGCTCATCACCAGTCACGAGGCCGTCGACGGCCTCGCCCGGATCGTGCTGCACGCGGCCGGGGACCGCACCTGCGTGGTCGGCTCGGACGCCGTCGTCCCGCTGCCCGCCTACGACCTGGCCCTCGTCCGCACCGAGGGCCTCGCCGTGGCCCCGCTCCCGATCACCGTACGGGAACGCATCCCGGCCGGCGCCTACGTGCGCATCGCCGCCGACCGCTGGCGCGAGGCCCGGGTGCTGGCCGCGACCCAGGTGACGTACACCGCCACCGACCGCTTCCACCTCCTCGAAGACGCCCTGGAGCTGGCGATCGGCACGGCGGGCCGGGACGCCCTGCGGCTGGGCGGCGGGGCGGCCGGCGGTCCGGTCCTGGACGCGGAGACCGGCGCGGTCCTGGCAGTCCTCGGCACCGCCCTCCAGTCCGGCCAGCGCGACGTGGGCTTCGCCGTCCCCCTCCACCACCCGGACAGCGGCCCCCTCGCCGACCTCCTGGCCACCAACGCGGCCACGGTCCCGGCCTACGGCATCGACCTCAACCTCGCAGGCGTACTGGAACTGACGGCCACCTCCGTAGGCCAGGACGGCCCCCCGCCCCAAAGGGGCGCGGGGAACTGCGCGACCAGCCACGACGCACCCGCACTCGCGCCACCACCCTTCATGGCACTCGCAGGCGAACACACCGACCCCGTCCAACCGGTAGAACGAGCCGCGACGGCAAAGGAACTGTCGGCCTTCGCCGAAGGCACCCGCGCCGGAAAAGCCACCGGCACCGTCCTGGCCCTCGTCGGCGCCCCCGGCACGGGCCGCACCACGGAACTCGCCGCCCTCGCCGCCCACCGCACCCGCGAAGCGAACCCGGCCCCCACCCTCTGGCTCCGCGGCGCCGACCTCAGGGACGCCGACGGCTCCGTCGCCGACGCGGCCCGCCGCTCCCTGGACCGCGCGGTCCGTATCGTCGCCGCCTCCCGCTCCCAACTCCCCGGCGATCTCGGAGAGCTGACCGTGGAGCGGCTGGCCCGCCTCGCCGCCCGCGCCGGCCGCCCGCTCCTCCTCCTGCTGGACGGCCCCGAGGAGATGCCCCCGGTCCTCGCCCACCGGCTCCCCGCCTGGACCGAGGGCACCGCGGACTGGCTGCGCGACACCGGCGCCCGCCTGCTCCTGGCCTGCCGCGAGGAGTACTGGGAGCGCGCGGGCGCCGAGTTCCCGCCCGACCTGCTGCACCGGGGCACCGGCGACCCCGCCTGCCTCCGGCTGACCGACCTCACCCCCGACGAGGCCCGCCGCGCCCGCGCCCGCTACGGCATCCCCGACGGCGCCCTCATCGACCACGACGCCCGCCATCCCCTCGCCCTGCGGCTGCTCTCCGAGGTCCGCGCCGCCCTCCCGGACGCCCCGGCCATCGTCGACCCGCTCGACCGGCACGACGTCTTCGCCGCCCACCTCGACCTGATGTGCCTGCGCATCGCGGTCCGCCTGGCCGCCGAGAACGGCCTGCGGGGCACGGCCGTACGACGGCTCGCCGCCCGGGTCTCCGGCCAGGTGCACGAGGCCGCCCGGCGCAGCCTCGGCCCCGGCCAGGGCGAGCTGGACCGGGAGTCGTTCGAGGCGGTGTTCCCCTGGGGACCCGTCCCGGCCCACCTCGGCGGTGGCTCCGGGTGGGCCTCCGCCGTGCTCACCGAGGGCCTGCTGGTGCCCGCGGGCGCCGGCTACCGCTTCGCCCACGAGGAACTCGCCGACTGGATCCAGGGCATGCACCTGGACCTGGACGAGGCCCTGCACGCCCTCGTCCACCGCCCCCGCACCCCGCTCGGCGCCCACCCCCTGCCCGTCCCGCACCACAGGGCCGGCCCGGTCGTGCAGGCCCTGCTGCTGCTCGACCGCGAGTACGGGCCCACCCGACTCACGCCCCGACTCGACGAGTTGATGCACGCCCTCGATCTGGACCCCGGTTCCTGGTGGGCCGCGCGGCTGCTCACCCAGACCCTGCTGCGGCTGCCCGACGCGACCCCGTACACGGGGGTGCTCCGGCTGCTCGCCGACCGGGTCGTGGGCCGGCCGCGCACCGCGCCCCCGGAACTCGGCCCGGACTTCTGGACCGCGCTCGCCCTCCCGGACGCCGACCGCTTCGATCTGCTGCGCAGGCTCGTCCTCGCCGACGAGCCGCTGCCGGACCCCGCCCCGGACCCGGAGACCGCGCGCATCAGCCGCTTCGGCCCAAAGCCGTCCCAGCGGACTCATCTGACCCAGCCGGCTCACCTGTCCCAGCCGCTCCAGCCGCTCCAGCCGCTCCAGCCGACCAGGCCGTCGACCAGGTCGCAGCCCCGGCCGCCGACGGAGCAGCCCGGCGGCGCCGCCCCCCGCTACCTGGACGCCGTGGCCCGACTGCTGTCCGCCGACCCCACGGCCGTACAGCCGTGTCTCACCCGGTGGTTCGACGACGAGCGGCCGTTGCCCGCGATGCCGCACGCCACCGTGGCGACGGCCGCCCAGGCGTTGCTGCACACCCACCGGCACCGGGCCCTGGACGACCTGACCGAGGTGCTGGTGGACGCCGCCCACCGGCGTGGCGACGAACTGCTCGCCGTACTCGCCGAGGACGAGCCGTCGGCGATGTGCCGGGCCGTCGACCGCTGGGCGCACGACGAGCGCCCGGCCCGCCGGGTGGCCGCCATGGCCCACGGGCTGCGCACCGCCCCGCACGTGCACAGCGAACCCGACCGCGAACTGCTCCGCTACGCCGCCCTCGCCCTGCTCGCCCGCCCCGCCGACTGCACCCTGCACGGCGGCGCCCTCGCCCTCCTGGTCCGCGACCCGGCGACCCGCGCCCGCCATCTCCCGCAGGCGCTGCGGCACTTCGCCGACGGCGACCACCAGCTCACCCCGGCCGCCCTGGTCCCCGCCCTCGTCACCCACTCCGACGAGATCCTGGAAGCCTTCCGGGTCCGGCTGCGCGGACCGGACGCCGCCCAGGTACTGCGCACGCTCGCCCATGTCACCGCTCCCGCCCTCGCCCAGCGGGTCGCCGAGCTGGTCCTGGAGGCCGCCGAACTGCGGCCGGCGCTGGCCGGGCAGGTGGCCGGCTTCGTCGAGCGCCGACTGGACCAGGGCGCCGCGGCCCGTACCGTCCTCCTGCCCCTGGTCACCGGGCTGCTCCACGACGGCCCCGAGCCGGTCAGGGCGGCCCTCGCGACCGTACTCGGCGCGGCCGGCACCCCCGCCTCCCGACCGCTGCGCCGGGAGCTCCTGGAGTTCCTGCTGGCCCGCGAGCGCGAGCCGGGTGTCCTCGACGCGCTGCTGCACGCCGCCGCCGCGCAGCGCGAGGACGACGGCGACGGGATGCGCGAGCTGGTCAGGCGCACCGGGCTGCTGCTGGTCCGCACCCCGGACGGGGCGACCCTCTTCGACCGCGGGCTGGTCGACCTCGGCCGGCACGTCCCCGGATTCGCCGCCCTGATGGCCCGCTGGCTCACCGACACCCCGCAGGAGTGGGCCGCGGTGGTCGGCCCCAGCACCCGCCGCATGCTGGGAAACCTGGCGGGCGTCAGGGTCCCGGCGTGAGCGCGGACACGTGCGCCCGGTCACAGCGACCGTGCCGGTGTGAGACGGGTCGGGCAAACATGGCACCCTTAGACCTGCGTAAGACGGACAACGGACACAGGTTCGAGGAGCGGACACAGTGCAGCGCTGGCGTGGCTTGGAGGACATCCCCGAGGGCTGGGGGCGCAGCGTCGTCACCATCGGGTCCTACGACGGGGTGCACCGCGGTCACCAGCTGATCATCCGGCATGCCGTGGACCGCGCCCGTGAGCTGGGCATCCCGGCCGTCGTCGTCACCTTCGACCCGCACCCCAGCGAGGTCGTCCGCCCCGGCAGCCACCCGCCGCTGCTCGCCCCGCACCACACCCGCGCCGAGCTGATGGCGGACCTGGGCGTGGACGCGGTGCTGATCCTCCCGTTCACCACGGAGTTCTCGAAGCTGTCGGCCGCCGACTTCGTGGTGAAGGTCCTGGTCGACAAGTTGCACGCCAAGGCGGTCGTCGAGGGCCCCAACTTCCGCTTCGGCCACAAGGCCGCGGGCAACGTCGAGTTCCTCGTCGAGCAGGGCAAGGTGTACGACTTCGAGGTCGAGGTCGTCGACCTGTTCGTGCGCGGGGAGGCGGGCGGCGGCGAGCCGTTCTCCTCGACCCTGACCCGGCGCCTGGTCGCCGAGGGCGACATGGCGGGCGCCCGCGAGATCCTGGGCCGCCCGCACCGGGTCGAGGGTGTGGTCGTGCGCGGCGCCCAGCGCGGCCGTGAGCTGGGCTTCCCCACCGCCAACGTGGAGACCCTCCCGCACACCGCGATCCCCGCCGACGGCGTCTACGCCGGCTACCTGCACGCGCAGGGCGAGGTGATGCCGGCCGCGATCTCCGTCGGCACCAACCCGCAGTTCGACGGCACCGAGCGCACGGTGGAGGCGTACGCCATCGACCGCGTGGGCCTGGACCTGTACGGCCTGCACGTCGCCGTCGACTTCCTGGCCTACGTCCGCGGCCAGGCCAAGTTCGACTCGCTCGACGCCCTCCTTGAGCAGATGGCCGAGGACGTCAAGCGCTGCCGCGAGCTGGTGGCGGCCGAGCACGCCTGATCCGGCGGAGGCTCTGCGATACGCCGAAGGGCGGCCGGTGCGCGAGGCACCGACCGCCCTTCGGCGTTCCGGCTACTGCTGCGGCGGCTGCTCCTGCGGAGCCTGCGGCGGCTGCGGGGGCTGCTGCGGGTAGCCGTATCCCGGCTGCTGCGGGTACGGCTGGGCGCCCGGCTGCGGCTGGCCGTACAGCTCCTGCTGCGGATACGGCTGCTGCCCCGGGTACGGCTGCTGCTGCGGGGGATAGGGCTGTCCGGGCGGCGGCGCGTACGGCTGGGGCTGCCCGGGGGCGGCGTACGGCTGCTGCGGCTGCCCGGGTGCGTACTGCTGCTGCCCGGGCAGGGGCTGGCCCGGCATGGGCGGGGCGGCGACCGGCGGCGGGTTGCCGTCGTTGGTCCACAGGCCGTGCATCTGCTGGTGGCGTACGAAGTCCTCGGCGACCATCGCCGCGAGGTTGAAGTACGCCTCGCGCACCTTGGGCCGCATCATGTCGAGGTCGACCTCGGCACCCGCGGACAGGTGTTCGTCGAAGGGGACGACCACGACACCCCGGCAGCGCGTCTCGAAGTGCTGCACGATGTCCTCGACCTTGATCATCTTGCCGGTCTCGCGGACCCCGGAGATGACGGTGATGGACCGCGAGACGAGATCGGCGTAGCCGTGCGCGGACAGCCAGTCCAGCGTCGTGCTCGCGCTGCTCGCCCCGTCCACCGACGGCGTCGAGATGATGATCAGCTGGTCGGCGAGGTCGAGCACCCCGCGCATGGCGCTGTAGAGCAGGCCGGTGCCGGAGTCGGTGAGGATGACCGGGTACTGCTTGCCCAGCACGTCGATCGCGCGCCGGTAGTCCTCGTCGTTGAACGTGGTCGACACGGCCGGGTCGACGTCGTTGGCGATGATCTCCAGGCCGGACGGCGCCTGCGAGGTGAACCGCCGGATGTCCATGTAGGAGTTGAGGTACGGGATCGCCTGGACCAGGTCGCGGATGGTGGCCCCGGTCTCGCGGCGCACGCGGCGGCCGAGGGTGCCGGCGTCGGGGTTGGCGTCGATGGCGAGGATCTTGTCCTGGCGCTCGGTGGCGAGCGTGGAGCCCAGCGCGGTCGTCGTGGTCGTCTTGCCCACGCCGCCCTTGAGGCTGATCACCGCTATCCGGTAGCAGGACAGCACCGGCGTGCGGATCAGGTCCAGCTTCCGCTGCCGCTCGGCCTCCTCCTTCTTCCCGCCGATCTTGAACCGGGAGGCCGCGGCGGTGGGCCGGCCGCTCTTCGCCTTCTGCTTCTTGTTGTTGAGCAGCCGGTCGGAGGACAGCTCCACGGCGGCTGTGTAACCCAGCGGCGCGGCACCGGGGTTGGTCATCTGCCGCTGGTCGTGCTGGATGGGCTGCGGCCAGGCGGCGCCGGCCCGCGGGTCGACGGGCGGCTGGGGCTGCGCGGCCTGCGCCTCGGCCGCCTGCGGGCTCTGCGGCGGCTGCTGCGGTGCCGCCTGGGCGGCGCGCGGGTCCTGCGGGGCGTGCGGGGCGGCCTGCGGCGGCTGGCCCGGCTGCGGGAACCCGTAACCGCCGGGCTGGCCCGGGACCAGCGGCTGCCCGGGCTGCGGGAAGCCGTAGCCGCCCGGCGCCTGCGGCGGCGGAACGGGGACGCCCGGCTGGGGGAAGCCGTAGCCGCCCTGTGCGTCGGGCGCGGCGGGCTGCGGTGCGTACGGCTGTGGCTGTCCGGGCTGCGGGGGCGCGGGCTGGTTCCAGGCGGCGGGCGCGGGCTGCGGTGCCTGCGGGGGCTGGAACGGCTGCTGCCCCTGTGCGGCGGCGGGCTGGGCCTGCGGCTGACCGGGCGCGGGCTCCGGCGCCGCCGGCTGGACCGGCCACTGGGCGGCGGGCGCGGGGGCCGCGGGCTGGTACGACGGCGGCAGCGGCGGAACCACCGCGGGAGGCGTCGGCGGGGGAGCCCAGGCGGTGGGCACGATGTCCTCGGGAGCCGGGGGTGCGTCCTGCGGCGGGGCCGGAGGCGCGGGGACCGCGGCGGGGGGTTCGACGGGGTCGACGACGGCTACGGCCTCGTCGGCCTCGTCGTTCTCGTCGCGAGCCTCGGCGTCGTTGTCGTCGTCGCCGTCATGGGCGTCCGCGACGACGGCGTCCGGCAGCTCGCCTTCGTTCGTGTTGTCCGTGTCATCCGTGTCGTCCGCCGGGACGGCTTCCCGCACGTGCCCTTCCGCCGCGGCCGTACCGTCGGCGCCGGTGGCACCGGGGGTGACGGCCTCGGCCGCCCCCTCGTCCATGTCCTCGGCGTCCGTGGTGACTTCGCCGTTCTCGCCGTTCTCGCCGTTCTCGGCGTACTCGGCATCTGCGTCGGAGTTCGCCGGAAGCGCGACGGCCGCTGCCTCCGATTCGCCTTGCTCTTCGCCCTCTTCGGCGACAGCAGGCGCGGCGGCCTCGGCCATCTCGCGCTTCAGTGCGACGGGGGAGAGCCGGATGGTCGAACCGCTCTCCAGGTCACCGTCGTCCTCCTCGGGCTCCGGTGCCGGCTCCTCGGCGGTGGCCGACTGCGGCTCGAAACCGACCGGCAGCTGCGGCACGCCGGCCGGACCGCCGACAGGCGGCACACCCGGGGGCGGGGTGAACGGTGCCATGGGCGGGGCGGCCGGTGCCCCGGCGTCCGCGCTCGGCACCGGCGGCGTGAACGGCGCGCCCGGCGTGGAGGTGGGCGGAGGGGTGAAAGGAGCCCCTGGCGTTGACGCGGGCGCGGGAGTGAACGGCGCTCCGGGAGTTGACGCGGGCGGAGCGGTGAACGGCGCGCCCGGCATCGCAACGTGCGGCGGTGTGGCAGGAGCCGCGGGCACCCCCGGCGTCGCGGAACCCGGCACCGGAGGCACCGGAGGCACCGGAGGCACCGGAGCCGCCGGAGGCACCGAAGCCGCCGGACGCGTGAACGGCGCCCCCGGCGTCGCGGTGGGCGGCGGAGTGAACGGTGCGCCGGGAGCGGACGCGGGCGGTGGCGTGAACGGTGCGCCCGGAGTCGACGCGGGCGGTGGTGTGAACGGTGCGCCGGGAGCCGACGGCGGCGCAGCCGGCGGCGGGGTGAAGGGCACCCCCGGACCCGGCCTCCCGCCCCCCTGCTGGGCGTGCGGAGGAGGGGTCAGCCCGGGAATCGGCGCCCCCGGCGGGAACGGCGAACGAGGCCCGGCGGCCCGCCCCGCACCCGCACCCGCACCGGCCCCTGGACCGGCTCCCGTACCCGGCCCGCTCTCCGCACCGGCCGCACCCGCGGGTCCCGGCGCACCCGGACCACCCGGTCCGGCCGGACCCCCCGGTCCGCCGCTCGCCGGGCCGGAACCGTCGGCCGCGTTCTGCGTGTACCAGGCGGGCGGTGCGTAGTCGATGGTGAACTCGCCCGTCATCTCGTTGAGGGACTCCGCGTCGGGCTGGTCATCGCCGGGTGTGGCCCAGCCCCCGCGGATCCCGTCCCGATCGCTGCTCACAGTTCCTCCTGGTGTGGTCGAGCACCCTCATGCCGTGCCGGCGCGACGACCATGTCGTGTCGTTCTCAGCATCCGTATTCGTGTGAGGTAGTCCGATCCACCGGCTCTCCCCCTCGGGACACCGACGCCGTATTCACGGTCCGGACGTCGTGCCACCCTCCCAGCCTAATCACCGCGAGCCGCACCTCGGCAGGCCCGTCCGCCTCTCGTCAGAGGTCCTCCTGGTCACACCCTGCCCGGAAGTGGTGTGCGGGGCCTTCGTATTGCCGAACAATCGATGAACAAAACGGGCAACAACCGTCACTCCGGGTGCCAGTTGGCGGGGGTCACCGGTCCGCGTGCGTGCGGACGGAGCACAGGGGAAAAGGAAGGGGGCGGCACGCGCGTGTGCCGCCCCGTGAAGTCCCGGCCGTCTACTGGGCGGTCAGCCCGCCGTTGCGCTCGTTCGGTTCCAGGTCGAACTCACCGTCCCGGGCGCCCAGTACGAACGCCCGCCACTCCGCCTCCGTGTACCGCAGCACGGTGCCGTGGTCGAGCGACGACCGCATCGCCACCGCGCCCTCGGGAAGGTAGGCGATCTCGACGCGCTCCTCGTCCTGCTCGGTACCGGGCGCGCAGTGCCACTCGACGCCCGAGATGTCGAGCGCGTAGAGCTCGTCCCGTTCCCGCTCCTTGCGCGCCTTCATCTCCTCAGCCGTCTCGCTCATCCCGCAGCGACCCCTTCCCGTCGTACCTAGGCTGTGACCGTCACACTACTGGCGGTGGCAGAGGCCTCGTACTTTCTTCCGGATCCCCGGGACAGAGCCCCGTACCGGCACTGGTACCCTGGACGACGGCCGTTTGTGTACGCACCCCCGGAGTTCCTCGTGGACCCCGGAGGCAGCGCCCAGCGGATCCCCGCCTCCCGAGTAACGGAAGCTCCCCCGAGAAAAAGACCGGGGGCACTCGGTGGCCATTCAGACTACGAGGAGTACGCGTGTCGCTCGACGCCGCTACGAAGAAGCAGATCATCACCGAGTTCGGTACCAAGGAGGGCGACACCGGCTCCCCCGAGGTCCAGGTCGCCATGCTGTCGCGTCGGATCTCCGACCTGACGGAGCACCTGAAGGTCCACAAGCACGACCACCACTCCCGTCGTGGTCTGCTGATCCTGGTCGGTCAGCGCCGTCGCCTCCTGCAGTACCTGGCGAAGAAGGACATCCAGCGCTTCCGTGCGCTGGTCGACCGCCTGGGCATCCGCCGCGGTGCGGCGGGCGCCAAGTAAGACGCCGTGAAGGGAGCGGTTCCCGGAGAGACACCCGGGGCCGCTCCCTTTGCCGTACGTGCGGAAACGTGCGGAGTGTCACTCACGCTTTGTAGTGTGGTAGCACAACGCAATACGCACGACACAAGGAGAAGCGCACCCAAGCCGCCGCCGGTCCTCGGTAGTGGCCCCCGGGGGGAAGCGAGCCCCGGGTGCTTCGATCGAAGACCGGCCCGCACAGCACGGCGCGCTTCTCCGCACCCGTCCTCCTGCCACACGGGCAGACCAGGACAAAAGACGTAACGCAGACGAAAGTAACGGAGAAAACGCTAGTGGAGAACGAGACCCACTACGCCGAGGCCGTCATCGACAATGGCGCCTTCGGCACCCGCACCATCCGCTTCGAGACGGGCCGCCTGGCCAAGCAGGCCGCCGGCTCCGCCGTGGCGTACCTGGACGACGACACCATGGTGCTGTCGGCCACCACCGCCTCCAAGAACCCCAAGGACCAGCTCGACTTCTTCCCCCTCACGGTGGACGTCGAGGAGCGGATGTACGCCGCCGGCAAGATCCCGGGTTCCTTCTTCCGCCGTGAGGGCCGGCCGAGCGAGGACGCGATCCTCACCTGCCGTCTGATCGACCGCCCGCTGCGCCCGTCCTTCAAGAAGGGCCTGCGCAACGAGATCCAGGTCGTCGCCACCATCATGGCGCTCAACCCCGACCACCTGTACGACGTCGTCGCGATCAACGCCGCGTCCGCGTCCACCCAGCTGGCCGGCCTGCCCTTCTCCGGCCCGATCGGCGGCGTCCGCGTCGCGCTGATCAACGGCCAGTGGGTCGCCTTCCCGACGCACTCCGAGCTCGAGGACGCCGTCTTCGACATGGTGGTCGCCGGTCGCGCCCTGGAGGACGGCGACGTCGCGATCATGATGGTCGAGGCCGAGGCCACCGAGAAGACCATCCAGCTGGTCAAGGGCGGCGCCGAGGCCCCCACCGAGGACGTCGTGGCCGCCGGTCTGGACGCCGCGAAGCCCTTCATCAAGGTCCTCTGCAAGGCCCAGGCCGACCTCGCCGCCAAGGCCGCCAAGCCGACCGGCGAGTTCCCGATCTTCCTCGACTACCAGGACGACGTCCTGGAGGCGCTGTCCGCCGCCGTCCGCCCGGAGCTGGCCTCCGCGCTGACGATCGCGGGCAAGCAGGAGCGCGAGGCCGAGCTGGACCGCGTCAAGGGTCTGGCCGCCGAGAAGCTGCTCCCGGAGTTCGAGGGCCGCGAGAAGGAGATCTCCGCCGCGTACCGCTCGCTCACCAAGCAGCTGGTCCGCGAGCGCGTGATCAAGGAGAAGAAGCGCATCGACGGCCGCGGCGTCACGGACATCCGTACGCTCGCCGCCGAGGTCGAGGCCATCCCGCGCGTGCACGGTTCGGCGCTGTTCGAGCGTGGCGAGACCCAGATCCTGGGCGTCACCACCCTGAACATGCTCCGGATGGAGCAGCAGCTGGACACCCTCTCCCCGGTGACCCGCAAGCGCTACATGCACAACTACAACTTCCCGCCGTACTCCACCGGCGAGACCGGCCGCGTCGGCTCCCCGAAGCGGCGCGAGATCGGCCACGGCGCCCTCGCCGAGCGCGCCCTGGTCCCGGTCCTGCCGACCCGCGAGGAGTTCCCCTACGCGATCCGCCAGGTGTCCGAGGCCCTCGGCTCCAACGGCTCGACGTCGATGGGTTCGGTCTGCGCCTCCACCATGTCGCTGCTGAACGCCGGTGTGCCGCTGAAGGCCCCGGTCGCCGGTATCGCCATGGGCCTGATCTCCCAGGAGATCGACGGCGAGACGCACTACGTCACCCTCACCGACATCCTCGGTGCGGAGGACGCCTTCGGTGACATGGACTTCAAGGTCGCCGGCACCAAGGAGTTCGTGACCGCGCTCCAGCTCGACACCAAGCTCGACGGCATCCCGGCCTCCGTCCTGGCCGCCGCCCTCAAGCAGGCCCGGGACGCCCGCCTCCACATCCTCGACGTGATGATGGAAGCGATCGACACCCCGGACGAGATGTCCCCCAACGCCCCGCGGATCATCACCGTCAAGATCCCCGTGGACAAGATCGGCGAGGTCATCGGCCCCAAGGGCAAGATGATCAACCAGATCCAGGAGGACACCGGCGCCGAGATCACCATCGAGGACGACGGCACCATCTACATCGGTGCCGCCGACGGCCCGTCCGCCGAGGCCGCCCGTACGACCATCAACGGCATCGCCAACCCGACGATGCCCGAGGTCGGCGAGCGCTACCTGGGCACGGTCGTGAAGACGACCACCTTCGGTGCGTTCGTCTCCCTGCTGCCCGGCAAGGACGGTCTGCTGCACATCTCGCAGATCCGCAAGCTGGCCGGCGGCAAGCGCGTGGAGAACGTCGAGGACGTCCTCGGTGTGGGCCAGAAGGTCCAGGTCGAGATCGCCGAGATCGACTCCCGCGGCAAGCTCTCCCTCATCCCCGTGGTCGAGGGCGAGGAAGGCTCCGAGGACGAGCAGAAGGACGACACCGACAAGTGACGTCGAGCAGCTCTACGACGACGGCCCGCACCTCTTCGGAGGCGCGGGCCGTCGCCCGTACCCAAACCCTGATCAAGGGCGAGAACGGCATCGGCACGGTCCGCAAGACCACCCTCCCCGGCGGCCTGCGCATCGTCACCGAGACCCTGCCCTCGGTCCGCTCCGCGACCTTCGGCATCTGGGCCCACGTCGGCTCCCGCGACGAGACCCCCGCCCTGAACGGCGCCACCCACTACCTGGAGCACCTGCTCTTCAAGGGCACGACCCGGCGTAGTGCGCTGGACATCTCCTCTGCCATCGACGCGGTCGGCGGCGAGATGAACGCGTTCACGGCGAAGGAGTACACGTGCTACTACGCACGCGTGCTCGACACCGACCTGCCGCTCGCCATCGACGTCGTCTGCGACATGCTGACGGGTTCGCTGATCCTGGAAGACGACGTCAACGTCGAGCGGGGCGCGATCCTCGAAGAGATCGCCATGACCGAGGACGACCCGGGCGACTGCGTGCACGACCTGTTCGCGCACACCATGTTCGGCGACAACGCCCTCGGCCGCCCGGTCCTCGGCACCGTCGACACGGTCAACGCCCTCACCGCCGACCGCATCCGCCGCTTCTACAAGAAGCACTACGACCCCACCCACCTGGTGGTCGCCGCGGCCGGCAACATCGACCACAACAAGGTCGTACGACAGGTCCGCGCGGCCTTCGAGAAGTCCGGTGCCCTCAAGAGCTCGGACGCTCAGCCCATCGCCCCGCGCGACGGCAGCCGCACCATCCGCACCTCGGGCCGCGTCGAACTCCTCGGCCGCAAGACCGAGCAGGCGCACGTCGTCCTCGGCATGCCCGGCCTCGCCCGCACCGACGACCGCCGCTGGGCGCTCGGCGTGCTCAACACCGCCCTCGGCGGCGGCATGTCCTCCCGGCTCTTCCAGGAGGTCCGCGAGAAGCGCGGCCTGGCCTACAGCGTGTACTCGTACACCTCGGGCTTCGCCGACTGCGGCCTGTTCGGCGTCTACGCCGGCTGCCGGCCCTCGCAGGTGCACGACGTCCTCAAGATCTGCCGGGACGAACTCGACCAGGTCGCCGCGCACGGTCTGCCGGACGAGGAGATAGGGCGTGCCATCGGCCAGCTCCAGGGCTCCACGGTCCTCGGCCTGGAGGACACCGGCGCGCTGATGAACCGTATCGGCAAGAGCGAACTGTGCTGGGGCGAGCAGATGTCCGTCGACGACATGCTGGCCCGGATAGCGGCGGTCACCCCGGACGAGGTCCGTTCGGTCGCCCGCGACATCCTGGGACAGCGCCCTTCGCTGTCGGTCATCGGCCCGCTCAAGGACAAGCAGGCCGCACGCCTGCACGACGCGGTCGCCTGACACCCCACCGGTAAGGCCCCTCCTGTAAGGAACGAACGAAGATGAGCAAGCTGCGCGTGGCGGTCCTCGGCGCCAAGGGCCGGATCGGCTCCGAGGCGGTCAGGGCGGTCGAGGCCGCCGAGGACCTGGAGCTGGTCGCCGCCCTCGGCCGGGGCGACAAGCTGGAGGCGCTGGAGGCGTCCGGGGCCCAGGTCGCCGTCGAACTCACCACCCCCGCCTCGGTCATGGGCAACCTCGACTTCTGCGTACGCCACGGCATCCACGCCGTCGTCGGCACCACCGGCTGGACCGACGAACGCCTCGCGCAGCTGCGGGGCTGGCTCGCCCAGTCCCCGGAGACCGGCGTGCTCATCGCCCCGAACTTCTCCATCGGCGCCGTGCTGACGATGAAGTTCGCGCAGATCGCCGCGCCCTACTTCGAGTCGGTGGAGGTCGTCGAACTCCACCACCCGAACAAGGTCGACGCCCCCTCGGGCACCGCCACCCGCACGGCCCAGCTCATCGCCGAGGCCCGCGCGAAGGCCGGCACGGCACCCGCACCGGACGCCACGGTCACCGCCCTGGACGGCGCCCGCGGCGCCGACGTGGACGGCGTCCCCGTGCACGCCGTACGCCTCCGCGGCCTCCTGGCCCACCAGGAGGTCCTCCTCGGCGCCGAGGGCGAGACCCTCACCATCCGCCACGACTCCCTCCACCACAGCAGCTTCATGCCGGGCATCCTGCTCGGCGCCCGCCGCGTGGTGACCACTCCGGGCCTGACCTTCGGCCTGGAGAACTTCCTGGACCTGGGCTGAGCCCCGGAAGGCACCTGCTCATGCGCGCGAAGCTCTCCTACGCCCTCACTGCCGCCGTCCTCCTCTTCTACTTCGTCCTGGTCGGCAGCAGGGGCGTGATGCTCATCCAGACCGGCACGGTCCTCACCGTCACCTTCGGGGTGGCGGTGCTGATCCTGCCGGTCATCGGCCTGTGGTTCCTGTGGAAGAACACCCAGTTCGTCCGCCGGGCCAACGCCCTCGCCGCGGAACTCGACGCCGAGGGCGGCCTGCCCGTGGACGAGCTGAAGCGCACGCCCGGCGGGCGCATCGACCGGGACTCCGCCGACGAGGTCTTCGCCAAGCGCAAGGCCGAGACCGAGTCCGCCCCCGACGACTGGCGCAGCTGGTTCCGCCTCGCCGTCGCCTACCACGACGCCCGCGACACCCCACGCGCCCGCAAGGCCATGCAACGCGCCATCGCCTTGCACGACGGCAGACCACTGGAGGCCTGAGCGGTCGCGCCCTGAAGGGGCGCGGGGAACTGCGCGACCGGCCACGACGGCGCCGCAGACGACACCCGGCACATCACGGCCCCCCCGGCGGAGCTACCCGCGCCGGTACTCCGCCGACCACGCCTCCACCACGTCCGCCGCACGATCGAAGGCCGACGCCCGCCCCACGAAGTCCATCCCGTGCGTGGTCAGCAACGGCTCGGTCTCCGCCGGGGCACGATCCTTGCGTACGAGCGTCAGCGCCTGCCCCTGCACGGTCCGCGGCAGCCCCAGCCACCGCACCGGCTGCTGCGCCGTACGCACCTCCGCGACCTGCTTCCAGGGCACCGTCCGCGTGTACAGCAGACCCACCTGGCGCACTCCGTGCGCGCTCACCCACACGCCCATGCGCAGTATCCGCAGGGCGGCGGCGATGATCAGCAGGGCGATGCCGAGGACCGTCGCGGCGGAGGACAGCGAGCCGGTCAGGGCCAGCGCGACCGCCGCGAACAGCACGAAGGAGGCGAGCAGCAGCCACAGGGCGGCTCCGCCGACTCGCCACGGCCCGGGCCGGTAGGGGCGCCGCCAGCGGTCGCGGTCGTCGAAGGGCAGGGCGTTGTCCAGTGCCGCGTCATAGGTGCGGTCGGCCGTCAGGAAGGGCAGGGGCACGGCTGGTCCTCACTCAATCCATGCGTGGGCTGTGCCCGGTGAGGCTATCCGCCCGTCTTCCCGCCCACCACTCACGGGGGTCCGGAAGAGTCAGCGCCCCTGGGAGGCCTGTGACTGCTGGGTCTGGGTGTCGGACGGCGTGGAGAGCGCCGGCATGCCGAGGACCAGCGAGCCGACCAGCCCGGCCACGAGGGTGAGCCCGAGCAGCCACCGCCCGGCTATCTGGCTCACGGACGACCGCTGGCGGGGCGGTGGAGCCACATTGCTCCGGAACCTGTCGGCTTCGGCGAGGAAGGCGAACGGAACCGGTTCGCGCCGACCGAACATGGGCGGTGCATCCCCTCTCGGGATCGAACGACTGTCTGTCATCTACACAGACGGGCGAGTGGCCCCGAAGGTGCCCGGTTTCACCGAATTCACAGAAATTCGCCGCCGTATGTCGCGCCCCGGTAACGAACGCCCGTTGTCGGTACCGGGCCGTAGAGTGGGCGCCGCCCGACAGAAGTGATGGAAGGACCCTCCGAGCCGTGACCGACACCCCCGCCGACGACCTCAAGCCCAGCTTCCGGAGCGACGTCGCCGTCAACCTGGTCAAGCACAGCGCGGCCGACTCCGACGTACTGTGGGCCGCCCGCGTCTCCACCGCCGGCGAGCAGTCCCTGGACGAGCTGACGAAGGACCCGGAGCGCTCCAAGGGCCTGATCAACTACCTCATGCGGGACCGGCACGGCAGCCCCTTCGAGCACAACTCGATGACCTTCTTCATCAGCGCCCCGATCTTCGTCTTCCGCGAGTTCATGCGGCACCGGGTGGGGTGGTGCATCGCCGGGGACACGGAGATCACGCTGGAGAGCGAGGCCGGCCACCTGCGCCGTCGCACCATCGCCGACCTGTACAAGCTCTGGCACCTGGGTGTCGAGGACCGTCTGCCGCACTCGGCCGGTGGCGTGACCTGGCACAGCCGGGCGGGCAAGTGGATGGCCCAGGTGCGACGCGGCGACACCAACCACTACCTCGGCCTGTACGAGAACCGAGAGGCGGCGGAGTCCGCCGTCGCCGAGTTCCGGGAGCTGCACCCCAGCACCCGTATCCGCAAGCTCGAATCGGTCCGCCGCAACCACGTGCGCTGCTACGACGAGGAGACCCTGCTGGCCCAGCGGGCCAGGATCGTCGACGTGATCGAGGCGGGTGTGAAGCCACTCGTCAAGATCACCACGGCCTCGGGCAAGACCCTCCGCTGCACGGTCGACCACGCCCTCTTCACTCCCGAGGGATGGTGCAAGGCGGGAGAGCTCTCTGTCGGGGATGCCGTCCTGGTCGCTGGCACGGCGCCGCGCCCGTCGCAGGGGCTGGTCCCGCCGAGCCTGCGCCGCGGCATCGGCGTGTGGACCTCGATGCAGCGCGAGCGGCTGATCAAGGAGACCGACACCTGCCACCTGTGCGGTCGGGACTTCCCGCGGGAGCAGCTCGCCCTGGACCACGTCGTCCCGGTGGCCGGTGACCTGCTCCAGGCCCTCGACGAGAAGAACCTCGCTCCGGCCTGCGAGCCGTGTCACGCGACCAAGAGCGCGGGTGAGCAGGCACTGGCCAGGCGCGGCGGCAAGGTCGCCAAGGCGGTGCCGGACCAGGTCGTCGCCATCGAGGCCGACGGCGAGGAGATGACGTACGACCTTTCGGTGGAAGGCCCCTGGCACAACTTCCTCGCGAACGGTTTCGTCGTCCACAACTCGTACAACGAGGAGTCCGGCCGCTACCGCGAGCTCCAGCCGGTCTTCTACGTCCCCGGCGAGGACCGCAAGCTGGTGCAGCAGGGGCGTCCCGGCAAGTACGAGTTCGTGCCCGGGACCGCAGCACAGCAGGAGATCGTGGAGCGCTCGATGCAGGAGTCGTACATCCAGGCGTACGAGCGCTACCAGGAGATGCTCGCCGCCGGCGTCGCCCGCGAGGTGGCCCGTGCGGTCCTGCCCGTCGGTCTCTTCTCCTCCATGTACGCCACCTGCAACGCCCGCTCGCTGATGCACTTCCTCGGGCTGCGCACCCAGCACGAGCTGGCCAAGGTGCCGTCCTTCCCGCAGCGGGAGATCGAGATGGTCGGCGAGAAGATGGAGGCGGAGTGGGCCAGGCTCATGCCGCTGACGCACGCGGCCTTCAACGCCAACGGCCGGGTCGCGCCGTAGCACGCACCACGGCCCGCCGGTCGAGCTTCTGGTCGTGCTCGGCACAGATGTACGGATCAGCCTCGCGAGGTGTCCGTATTGCGGCATTTAGAGAAGTTCATCTAGCCTGATCAAACGGACCCGGCACTGCTTGAACCCCCGAGCAGGCAGTGCCGGGCTCCGCATTTGTCCGGACTTTCCCCGCACCCCAAGGGCAGACCGCGCCGTGAGCACCGAGTAGCGTGTAACCCATGGCTCCGACCTCCACTCCGCAGACCCCCTTCGGGCGGGTCCTCACCGCCATGGTCACGCCGTTCACGGCGGACGGCGCACTCGACCTCGACGGCGCACAGCGGCTCGCCACCCACCTGGTGGACGCAGGCAACGACGGCCTGATCATCAACGGGACCACCGGTGAGTCGCCCACCACCAGCGACGCGGAGAAATCGGACCTGGTACGAGCCGTACTGGAGGCGGTCGGCGACCGCGCCCACGTCGTGGCCGGAGTCGGCACCAACGACACCCACCACAGCGTCGAGCTGGCCCGTCAGGCCGAGCGCGACGGCGCGCACGGCCTGCTGGTCGTCACGCCGTACTACAACAAGCCCCCGCAGGAGGGCCTGTACCGGCACTTCACGACCGTCGCCGACGCCACCGGGCTGCCCGTGATGCTCTACGACATCCCCGGCCGCAGCGGCGTCCCGATCAGCACGGAGACGCTCGTCCGCCTCGCCGAGCACCCGAGGATCGTCGCCAACAAGGACGCCAAGGGCGACCTGGGCCGCGCGAGCTGGGCCATCGCACGGTCCGGCCTCGCCTGGTACTCCGGCGACGACATGCTGAACCTGCCGCTGCTCTCCGTGGGCGCGGTCGGCTTCGTCTCGGTCGTCGGCCACGTGGTCACACCCGACCTGCGGGCCCTCGTCGACGCCTACACCTCCGGTGACGTCGTCAAGGCCGCCGAGATCCACCAGAAGCTGCTCCCCGTCTACACCGGCATGTTCCGCACCCAGGGCGTCATGACCACCAAGGCCGCCCTCGCCCTCCAGGGGCTGCCCGCAGGACCCCTGCGCGCCCCCATGGTCGAATGTTCGGCCGAGGAGATTGCCCAGCTCAAGATCGATCTTGCCGCCGGCGGGGTACAACTCTGACAACAGACTTCTGCGCGGCCGTCCGCGCAGCAACGCTTCACAACTGAATAAAGCGGGACCACCGGTGCCCGCACCCCACCAAGACAACGACAACTGCTTAAGCACGAACGTCACGCACGCCACGTGCCCGACCGGTACGTGGCGTGCGTGGTTGAGGAGAGTCTTTTGAGTCATCCGCATCCTGAACTCGGCCCGCCGCCCCAGCTCCCCGAGGGCGCCCTCCGCGTCACACCACTCGGCGGCCTCGGCGAGATCGGCCGGAACATGACCGTCTTCGAGTACGGCGGCCGACTGCTGATCGTCGACTGCGGAGTGCTCTTCCCCGAGGAGGAGCAGCCCGGAATCGACCTGATCCTGCCGGACTTCTCGTCCATCCGGGACCGCCTCGACGACATCGAGGGCATCGTCCTCACCCACGGCCACGAGGACCACATCGGCGGCGTCCCCTTCCTGCTCCGCGAGAAGCCGGACATCCCGCTGATCGGCTCCAAGCTGACCCTCGCGCTCATCGAGGCGAAGCTCCAGGAGCACCGCATCCGCCCCTACACCCTGGAAGTGGCGGAGGGCCAGCGCGAGCGCGTCGGTCCCTTCGACTGCGAGTTCGTCGCCGTCAACCACTCCATCCCGGACGCCCTCGCGGTCGCCATCCACACCCCGGCCGGCATGGTCGTCCACACCGGCGACTTCAAGATGGACCAGCTCCCGCTGGACCACCGGCTCACCGATCTGCACGCGTTCGCACGGCTGAGCGAGGAGGGCATCGACCTCCTCCTGGCCGACTCGACGAACGCCGAGGTCCCCGGCTTCGTCCCGCCCGAGCGCGACATCTCGAACGTGCTGCGCCAGGTCTTCGGCAGCGCCCGCAAGCGCATCATCGTGGCGAGCTTCGCCAGCCACGTCCACCGCATCCAGCAGATTCTGGACGCGGCCCACGAGTACGGCCGCAGGGTCGCCTTCGTCGGCCGTTCCATGGTCCGCAACATGGGCATCGCGAGGGACCTCGGCTACCTGAAGGTCCCGCCGGGCCTGGTCGTCGACGTCAAGACGCTCGACGACCTCCCCGACCACCAGGTGGTCCTGGTCTGCACGGGCTCCCAGGGCGAACCGATGGCCGCGCTGTCCCGGATGGCCAACCGCGACCACCAGATCCGCATCGTCGACGGCGACACGGTCATCCTCGCCTCGTCGCTCATCCCCGGGAACGAGAACGCGGTCTACCGCGTCATCAACGGCCTGACCCGCTGGGGCGCCAACGTCGTCCACAAGGGCAACGCCAAGGTGCACGTATCCGGCCACGCCTCCGCCGGTGAGCTGCTGTACTTCTACAACATCTGCCGGCCGAAGAACCTCATGCCGGTCCACGGCGAATGGCGCCATCTGCGCGCCAACGCCGAGCTGGGCGCCCTCACCGGCGTCCCGCACGACCGCATCGTCATCGCCGAGGACGGCGTCGTCGTCGACCTCGTCGCCGGCAAGGCCAAGATCTCCGGCAAGGTCCAGGCGGGGTACGTCTACGTCGACGGCCTCTCCGTCGGTGACGTGGGAGAGCCGGCCCTCAAGGACCGGAAGATCCTCGGCGACGAGGGCATCATCTCGGTCTTCGTGGTCGTCGACTCGTCCACCGGCAAGATCACGGGTGGACCCCATGTCCAGGCCCGCGGCTCCGGCATCGAGGACTCGGCGTTCGCCGCCGTCCTCCCGAAGATCTCGGAGGTCCTGGAACGCTCGGCCCAGGACGGCGTCGTGGAACCCCACCAGCTGCAGCAACTCATCCGCCGGACCCTCGGCAAGTGGGTCTCGGACACCTATCGGCGCAGGCCGATGATCCTCCCGGTGGTCGTGGAGGTCTGACCAACCCGCTGACCAACTCGGAGCGGGGTCCCTCGATTTGCATCGAGGGACCCCGCTCCAGTAGGTTTACGGCTCTGCCCGACCGGGAACCCCAGTGCTTCATGGACTGGATCCGGTTGCCCCGGACCGGGTGGAAATTCCGACTCAGAACTTCTGATAAAGTCGGAACCGCCGGAAAGGGAAACGCGAGAGCGGAAACCTGGAAAGCACCGAGGAAATCGGGTCGAGAAAAGATCTGATAGAGTCGGAAACGCA